>NZ_JABMLK010000001.1:300500-601000 GCF_013394855.1 Limnobaculum xujianqingii
TGAATATTTCGTGGTGCAACTCTGGCGTCAAACTGTAAATTTTTATGTACTGAATAGAGTGATTCAAGCCAGTCTGTCAGACCGGTTTCCCAAATTAAAGGTAATGCACCAATCGATAACGTATTCTTTTTTTGATTACTTTTTGTGATAGCCGACCGTGCCTGTTGCCAGGTGATCATCAGGTTTTCTGCATAGGGCAGAAGCTGTTCGCCAGCGGCTGTGAGTCGAATATTGTTACGGTGGCGAGTAAAAAGATTAACGCCCAACTGACTTTCCAGCAGCCGTATGCGAGAGCTCACTGCTGATTGTGTGAGATACAGAGATTCAGCCGCCCGACCAAAATGACGGGTCTTGCTCACTTCCAGAAAAGTCTTTAGTAATTCTGTATCCACACTATCTCCAAATAATTTTATCGTAACGATTTAAATTTTTTGTTTTACACACCGGCAAGCCTCACTAATACTCCGCGCCATAACGGCATTAATTTAGATACTTAGGAGTATGTCAGATGGCGGAAAGCTTCACTACGACGCATCGTTTTTTTGACAATAAAAATTATCCTCGCGGTTTTTCTCGCCATGGGGATTTCACCATTAAAGAAGCTCAATTGCTAGAACGTTTAGGTTATGCTTTTAATGAGCTTGATTTAGGTAAGCGTGAACCAGCAACAGAAGAAGAAAAATTATTCGTAGCTGTTTGCCGTGGAGAGCGTGAGCCAGCAACTGAGTCTGAAAAGGTATGGATTAAATACCTTGATCGTATTCGTCGCCCTAAACGTTTCCACACGCTATCTGGTGGTAAACCACAGGTAGATACTGTCGAAGACTTTAACGACACTGACGATTAATTGACGGGGCTTTAAGCCCCGTTTTTTATCCTACAGCTTTATAAAGTTGCAGCAACAATCTATCCATACAGCGATAGCTTAAAGCCTCAGCGATGTGGCTTCTGCTAATTTCTTCACTACCGGATAAATCAGCGATAGTTCGGGATACTTTTAAAATGCGATGCCATCCACGAACAGAAAGCCCAAGCTTTAGTAAGGCATGTTCAAGGAATAGCGCATCTTCCGGATTTAGCTTACAGTTCGATTCCACCTCTTTACTACTTAGCTGCGCATTTACTTTGCCACTTCTTTTGCTTTGAAGCTCTCTGGCATTTAACACTCGTTGTCGAACAGACTGGCTGGATTCCCCTTCTTCCCTACGCTGACTTAATACACCTTGAGGCAACAACGGTACTTCGATAGACAGGTCGAATCGATCGAGAAAAGGTCCGGATAATCGGTTTAGATAGCGCATAACTTGCTGAGGATTCGAACGACTGAGTATCCCCTGATAGTGTCCGGTAGGACTGGGGTTCATTGCTGCAATCAGTTGAACCCGGGCAGGAAAGCAGACTTTTGCGTTTGCACGGGAGATAATAATTTCACCGGACTCTAATGGCTCTCTGAGAGCATCCAAGACTTTTCTCTCAAATTCAGGTAGTTCATCCAAAAAGAGTACGCCGTTATGTGCCAGAGAAATCTCACCAGGTCTGGGTATAGAGCCTCCCCCCCCACCAGTGCTGCCATTGATGCACTATGATGAGGGGCTCTGAAAGGCCGCTTACGCCAGTTTGACGAATTTTGTGGTGTATGGACGAGGCTTGATATAGCTGCGCTCTCTAAAGCTTCCTGAGCGCTTAGAGGTGGTAAAAGCGCATTAAGGCGAGTAGCCAGCATCGTTTTACCTGTACCAGGAGGGCCGAGTAGCAGAAGGTTATGCCCTCCGGCGGCAGAAATTTCCAGTGCTCGTTTTGCCTGTTCCTGACCAATAATATCTTTCAGATCAGGCAAGGATAATGAATCATCCTGAGCAGCTTGTGTAGCCGGTTTATGAAGTGTAGTTTCACTGTCTGACAGGTAATGGCATACCTCAGTCAGGTTTGCGGCAATTAAGTTATTACCTTGCTCGATCAGTGCCACTTCAGTGGAATTTCCTTGTGAAAGAATCAAAATACGATCGTCTCTGGATGCAGCCAGAGCTGCTGGTATGGCACCATTAATTGGTTTTATTTCTCCCGAAAGAGCGAGTTCCCCTAAAAATTCATGTTGCTCCAGTTTTGTTGCGGGAATTTGTTCTGAGGCGGCCAGTATGGCTAACGCAATGGGTAGATCAAATCTTCCTCCTTCTTTAGGTAAATCTGCTGGTGCTAAATTCACCGTGATTTTTTTAGGTGGAAAAGTAAATCCACTGTTTATCAATGCACTTCTTACCCGATCTTTTGCTTCTTTTACCGTTATTTCCGGTAAGCCGACTAAAGTAAAATTGGGCATTCCGTTACTGATATGAACTTCAACACTGACGGCTGGAGCCTGAATTCCTATTGATGCTCGGGTGTGAACGATAGCTAATGACATGCTGAATTATCCGGCTTATTTTTCAGCGGATCCTGTCAGATTTGAAGGGCATCGTTTTATCTATTTTAGAATTAGACTGCATTTTTTAGACTTATATTCCAAATAATTGCTACTTATATGGCTTATATCACTGGTTTTGCGTGTGAACGATCGGGAAAAAATAATTTTTATTCTGATTGATGTTTTATTTTTATGATAAATAAAGATATTTTTTAATTTTTTAGCTTAAGATTCAAAAGAGCAATGAAAAAATAACTTGTCACTTAACACACAACTATGATAACTCTGTAGTCATTCGTTCGACTGATAAAGAATTTTATTGAAACTATGAAGTCTGTAAGCCAAGTGATTAGCCTCGTAATTATTAGTGTGGTGGTGATTATTATCCCACCGTGCGGGGCAGCACTTGGACGAAGAATGACCTGATTAGTGGTCTGAAATTCAAGAACCCCCGCACTGAGAAGTCGGGGGTTTTTTTATGCGTAATAAAAATTCAAGCAAAACACAACGGAAAGCATAACAAAGCAAACAGTATAAAAAACTGTTCTGAGCATTAAGACAAACGGGGTAAGAATGATGAATGGGGCACAGTGGGTTGTACATACATTACGCGAACAGGGTGTTGAGACGGTTTTTGGCTACCCGGGTGGGGCTATTATGCCGGTTTATGATGCGTTGTTTGACGGCGGTATTGAACATTTGCTGTGCCGCAATGAGCAAGGTGCCGCGATAGCAGCGCTTGGCTATGCCCGAGCAACCGGAAAAGTTGGGGTTTGTATTGCGACTTCAGGCCCGGGAGCTACAAATTTGATCACCGGACTGGCAGATGCGTTATTGGATTCGGTTCCTGTTGTGGCTATCACCGGGCAGGTAGCCTCTCCACTGATTGGCACTGATGCGTTTCAGGAAGTTGATGTTTTAGGGCTATCGCTGGCTTGTACCAAACACAGTTATCTGGTGGAGTCACTGGAAGAGCTGCCTGCCATAATCGCTCAGGCTTTTGCTACCGCCTGTAGTGGTCGCCCCGGGCCGGTACTTATCGATATTCCAAAAGATATTCAATTAGCTGCTGGCGACCATCTTAAGCCTGCTTTATTCCCGGTTGAAGAACTTCCTAAGGTGTCCGACGCTGATTTGGCGCTAGCCAGAGAGATGATTACAGAATCCAAAAAACCAATGTTATACGTTGGTGGCGGTGTAGGTATGGCTCAGGCAGTTGATGCCTTGCGTACTTTCACCAAAGTAACGGGAATGCCAGGCGTATCTACTCTGAAAGGTTTAGGTGCTTTTGACGCGCAGGACCCGTGCTATTTGGGCCTGTTGGGAATGCATGGTGCCAAAGCCAGTAACTTAGCCGTACAGGATTGTGACCTGTTAGTGGCTATCGGTGTACGTTTTGACGATCGGGTAACCGGAAAACTCAATGCTTTTGCACCGAATGCAAAAGTTATTCATATGGATATCGATCCGGCTGAATTAGGTAAGTTAAGAACACCTCATGTTGCTCTGCAGGGAGATTTAAATGAAATATTGCCTGCGTTGCAGCAGCCAATGTCCATCGAGAGCTGGCGCAAATCGGTAATGACAATGAAAAACGAATTTGCTGCCCGCTATGACCATCCTGGCCAACCTATTTATGCCCCGCTATTGTTAAAACAGCTTTCTGATAAAAAACCTGAAAACGCCGTAATCACTACTGATGTAGGACAACATCAGATGTGGAGCGCTCAGCATATGTCATTTACCCGTCCGGAAAACTTTATTACATCAAGCGGTTTAGGAACCATGGGCTTTGGCATTCCGGCTGCAGTTGGTGCACAAATGGCTCGTCCTGACGATATGGTGATTTGCGTTTCAGGAGACGGCTCTTTCATGATGAATGTTCAGGAGCTGGGTACCATCAAGCGCAAAAAATTACCGATAAAAATAGTGCTAATTGATAATCAGCGTCTGGGTATGGTGAGGCAGTGGCAGCAACTGTTTTTTGATGCGCGCTATAGCGAAACCAATTTATCTGATAATCCGGATTTTCTGATGCTGGCCGCTGCGTTTGGCATCCCGGGACAGAGTATTTCTCGTAAAGATCAGGTTGAAGACGCTCTAAATGCAATGTTAACCAGTGAAGGTCCCTACTTGCTTCATGTCTCTATTGATGAATTAGAAAATGTTTGGCCTCTGGTTCCACCAGGTGCTGGTAACGAAACCATGCTGGAGAAAGTATCATGACAGAACATCAACTTTATATTCAAACCCGCTTCCGCTCAGAGGTTTTAGAACGTCTACTGCGTGTTGTTCGCCACAGAGGTTTCCGGGTGTGCAAAATGAACATGAACCAGACAGGTAATGGAGATAATATAAATATTCATTTAACCGTTTCCAGTGAGCGTCCTGTCAATTTATTATCTTCTCAGTTAACTAAACTTGCGGATGTCAACAGCGTTGAGATCCTCAATCAAACATCACAACAAATACGCGCATAGCGCGACAAGGAATAGAGACAATGAGTACGAAGAAAGCAGACTACATATGGTTCAATGGCGAAATGACCCCATGGGCTGATGCAAAAGTTCACGTGATGTCTCATGCATTACACTATGGTACTTCGGTATTTGAAGGTGTGCGCTGCTATAACACCCACAAAGGTCCTGCGGTTTTCCGCCATCGTGAGCATATGCAGCGCCTGCGTGATTCAGCAAAAATTTATCGTATGCCAGTTTCTTACTCTGTAGATGAATTGATGGCAGCCTGTCGCGAAACATTAAGTAAAAATAATCTGACCAGCGCTTATATTCGTCCGCTAGTGTTTATCGGTGATGTTGGTATGGGTGTTAACCCACCACCAGGATACAAAACGGATGTCATTATCGCCGCTTTCCCTTGGGGAGCTTATCTGGGAGAAGAAGCCTTGGATCAGGGTATCGATGCAATGGTTTCTTCATGGAACCGTTCTGCACCAAATACTATTCCAACCGCAGCAAAAGCCGGAGGTAACTATCTTTCTTCTTTACTGGTTGGTAGTGAGGCCCGTCGCCATGGTTATACCGAAGGTATTGCTCTGGATGTTCATGGCTATGTTTCTGAAGGTGCGGGCGAAAACATCTTCATTATTAAAGATGGCGTAGTCTTTACCCCAACCTTAACGTCTGCGGCTTTGCCGGGTATTACTCGTGATGCCATCATGAAGTTAACCAAAGATCTGGGCTTTGAAATTCGTGAACAAGTTCTGTCCCGTGAGTCACTCTATCTTGCCGATGAAGTGTTTATGACCGGTACCGCAGCCGAAATTACACCAGTACGCAGCGTTGATGGTATTGAAGTTGGCATTGGCCGCTGTGGCCCTATCACTAAGCAAATTCAGCAGCGCTTCTTCGGCCTGTTCAACGGCCAGACAGAAGACAAATACGGCTGGTTAGATTTAGTAAATCAATAATAAATAAAGCAAACATAATACCAACGGGCGGAGTTACTCCGCCCGGATAAAATAACGGGAGTGAATAAAGCATGCCTAAGTATCGTTCAGCTACAACTACACATGGTCGCAATATGGCAGGAGCCCGTGCTCTATGGCGCGCAACGGGTATGACCGATGCTGATTTCGGTAAGCCAATTATTGCCGTGGTGAACTCTTTTACACAGTTCGTACCGGGCCATGTGCATTTACGTGACTTAGGTAAGCTGGTTGCCGATCAGATTCATGAGTCAGGCGGTGTTGCCAAAGAGTTCAATACTATTGCGGTGGATGATGGTATCGCGATGGGACACGGAGGCATGCTCTATTCTCTTCCTTCCCGGGAGCTGATTGCCGATTCGGTAGAATACATGGTGAATGCCCACTGCGCCGACGCGATGGTGTGCATCTCTAACTGTGACAAGATTACCCCGGGAATGTTAATGGCGTCTCTGCGCCTGAATATTCCGGTTATTTTTGTTTCCGGTGGTCCGATGGAAGCAGGAAAAACCAAGCTATCAGACAAAATCATCAAGCTGGATCTGATTGATGCCATGATTCAGGGTGCCAACCCTGATGTCAGCGATGAAGACAGCGCTCAAATAGAACGTTCTGCCTGCCCTACCTGTGGCTCTTGTTCTGGTATGTTTACCGCAAACTCTATGAACTGCTTAACTGAAGCGCTGGGTTTGGCACTGCCGGGAAATGGTTCACTGCTGGCTACACATAAAGATCGTAAGCAACTTTTCCTGAATGCGGGTAAAGAGATTGTGGCATTAACCAAGCGCTATTATGAGCAGGATGATGCAAGCGTACTGCCTCGTGCTATTGCTAATAAGGCTGCGTTTGAAAATGCGATGGTGATGGATATCGCGATGGGGGGTTCTACCAATACCGTATTGCATCTTCTGGCTGCCGCGCAGGAGGGTGAAGTTGATTTCACCATGAACGATATCGATCGCCTGTCGCGCAAGGTTCCTCAGCTGTGTAAGGTTGCTCCAAGTACCCAAAAATACCATATGGAAGACGTTCACCGCGCCGGTGGTGTTATCGGTATTTTGGGCGAGCTGGAACGTGCAGACCTGTTAAACCGCAATACCAAAAACATCATGGGGCTAAGCCTGACGGAAACGTTAGATAAGTTCGACATTATGCTTACCAACGATAATGCCGTGAAAACCATGTTCCGGGCTGGTCCGGCAGGTATTCGTACCACTCAGGCTTTCTCTCAGGATTGTCGCTGGGATTCTCTGGATGACGATCGTGCAGAAGGCTGTATCCGTGATAAAGAACATGCTTACAGTCAGGAAGGTGGTCTGGCGGTATTAAACGGTAATCTGGCCGTTGATGGTTGTATTGTTAAAACCGCCGGTGTTGATGATGAGTATCTGGTATTCTGCGGTCCGGCAAAAGTATATGAAAGTCAGGAAGATGCGGTTGACGCTATTCTGGGCAAGAAAGTGGTTGCTGGTGATGTAGTAGTCATCCGCTACGAAGGTCCAAAAGGTGGGCCGGGTATGCAGGAAATGCTGTACCCAACGACTTTCCTGAAATCTATGGGACTAGGTAAAAGTTGTGCATTAATCACCGATGGCCGTTTCTCTGGCGGTACTTCCGGATTATCAATTGGTCATATTTCGCCGGAAGCAGCCAATGGCGGTTTAATTGGCTTGGTTCGTGATGGCGACATGATTAATATTGATATTCCAAAACGCAGTATTGTGCTGGATGTATCAGACACCGAGTTAGCCCATCGCCGCCAAACTGAAGTTGCCCGTGGTGATAAAGCCTGGACGCCAACAGCTCGTGAACGTCAGGTTTCATTCGCTTTACGCGCCTATGCCAGTTTAGCAACCAGTGCAGACAAAGGCGCCGTCAGGGATAAAAGTAAGCTGGGAGGCTAACCGTTATGGCTGTTCCATTACCACTCTCTTCTGCACCGACAGGTGCAGAATATCTGCGCGCAGTGCTCTGTTCTCCGGTTTATGACGTGGCTCAGGTCACGCCATTACAGGTGATGAATAAGCTCTCTACTCGCTTAAAAAATACTGTACTGGTAAAGCGTGAAGACAGACAACCGGTACACAGTTTTAAACTTCGCGGCGCGCACGCAATGATCGCCGGACTGAATGAGCAACAGAAAGCCAATGGTGTGATTGCGGCTTCAGCCGGTAATCATGCTCAGGGTGTTGCGTTGTCTGCTACTGGTTTGGGCATTCGTTCTCTGATTGTTATGCCGTTGACCACGCCGGATATTAAAGTTGATGCCGTACGTGGCTTCGGTGGCGAAGTGCTTTTGCATGGCGCTAACTTTGATGAAGCGAAAGCCAAAGCCATCGCTTTATCTGAGCAGGAAGGCTATATCTTTATTCCTCCATTCGATCATCCGGCAGTGATTGCCGGGCAAGGCACCATTGGTATGGAGTTGATCCAACAGGATGCGCATCTTGACCGTATCTTTGTTCCCGTTGGCGGTGGTGGATTGGCCGCCGGTGTGGCGGTATTGATTAAGCAATTAATGCCTGAAATTAAAGTTATTGGCGTTGAGGCGGAAGATTCAGCCTGTCTGGTGGCGGCAATGAATGCCGGACAGCCCGTCGATCTTGAGCGTGTCGGGTTATTTGCCGATGGCGTAGCGGTAAAGCGCATCGGTGATGAGACTTTCCGTCTGTGTCGTGAATATCTTGATGATGTTATTACTGTCGATAGCGATGCTATTTGTGCCGCAGTAAAAGATTTGTTTGAAGATGTCAGGGCAATAGCAGAACCGTCGGGTGCGCTGGCGCTGGCGGGTCTGAAAAAATATGCTGAACAGCATAATCTGGAAGGTGAGCGTCTTGCCTGTATTTTGTCCGGCGCTAATTTAAACTTCCATGGTTTGCGTTATGTCTCTGAACGTTGTGAGTTGGGTGAAAAGCGGGAAGCGCTGCTGGCAGTTACTATTCCTGAGCAAAAAGGCAGTTTTCTGAAGTTTTGCCAGTTGTTAGGTGGCCGTTCAGTGACTGAGTTTAACTATCGTTATGCCAGTGATAAAGATGCCTGCATTTTTGTCGGGGTTCGGTTAACCAGAGGCCAGACAGAAAGAGAAGAGATTATCCGCGAATTACGCGATGATGGTTATCAGGTGGTTGACTTATCCGATGATGAAATGGCTAAGCTACACGTTCGTTATATGGTTGGAGGCCGTCCGGCTAAACCATTAAGTGAGCGGTTATACAGTTTTGAATTTCCGGAGTCTGGTGGAGCTTTGTTAAAGTTTTTGCAGACATTGGGAACTTACTGGAATATTTCATTGTTCCACTATCGCAGTCATGGCACCGATTACGGTCGCGTGCTTGCGGCTTTTGAGCTGGTTGGACACGATGCTGAGTTCGAACAACATCTTGAACAACTGGGATATGATTACCACGATGAAACGGATAATCCAGCGTTCCGCTTCTTTCTGGCGGGATAGTCACAGTAATTATCTGAATGCTGCCGAATAATAAGATTCGGCAGCGTCTGGTTTTTCTGATGACAGGCTAACGGACAGGAGTGATGATGCAATTTAATGGGTTTAATCAGCAGGGACTGACATTCTTACAGGATGTCAGAATTCAAAACAGCAAAGAGTGGTTCGAAGAGCATCGCCATATCTATGATGATGAAATCCTGACCCCTTTTCGTGCACTGGTGACCGACCTGACTCAGTGTATGATGCTTATCGATCCTGAGTTTGAAACTCGTCCCTCTATTGGTAAAACCCTGTCCAGAATTCATCGCGATACGCGCTTTAGTCACGATAAATCCCGCTATCGTAGCCATATGTGGCTGACCTTCAAACGGCACAGCAAAGACTGGAAAGATGCTCCGGTTTACTTTTTTGAGATTGCCCCTGATTTTTATCGTTATGGCTTAGGCTATTACTCCGCCAGTCGGCAAACGATGGATGTACTACGTCTATTAATGCGCACCGAGCCTAAAGATTTTTTAGCCGTAGCCAAATGCAGTAAGCCCCCCTTTGAACTGGTGGGAGAAAGCTATAAGCGTCCATTGATTAAAGAGCAAGATGCCAGCATTGCTAACTGGTATAACCGCAAGTCATTTGCCGTTATGCATACCAGTCAGGAGATGGAAATGGTATTTAATGATGGTCTGGTTTCTCAGTTAGAAAAGGGCTTTAAGCAATTGGCTCCCCTTTATCATTATCTGATGCGGGCAGAAATGATTAAACGCAATCCTGAAGAGTGATTGCGATAAAATCATATCAACTGCCAGAAGGCATGAATCAGAGGCTCATTAAGCCGCTTTTTCTGTACACACACACCTAAATCAAAGGCGGATGTCAGGGTTACGTGGTCCGCCACAGAAATTCGACTGCGGATAGTTTCAGGGCTGTTATCCAGTACTACGCTGGGAATTAGTGCGATACCGCAGCCAAGAGCAACCATAGAAACAATGGCTTCATGACCGGCAACGGTAGCGTAAATTTGCGGATTGCTGATATGGTAGCGACGGAACCACTGGTCGATACGTCTGCGTGTTGGACCATGCTCCGGCAAAATAAAAGGAATATTCGCCCAGTCAGGCTTATGTTCGAGCATTTGAGTGTGTACCGGGCAAGGCAGTGCCGGTGTAATTAACACCAGTGGAACCTCACCGATTTTGCGAAAATCAATGGTAGACGGTAGCGTTTCCGGGTGACCGGCAATGGCCAGATCCGCATCGTTAGACTGAATTTTATCAACCGCATCTGCGGCATCACCGGTGGTCAATTTTATTTCTACATTAGGGTGCAGGGCGCGAAATTGGTCAAGTATGGCTGGCAGATGGCTGTAAGCTGCGGTTACCGAACAGAAGATACGCAATTCGCCACTGAGGGATTCTCCCTCCTGCGTCAGGGCATTTTTTAATTGTTGATAGTGCAATAACGTTTGTTGAGCAAAGATTTTAAGCTGCTGGCCTGCATGGGTGAGTTGCACCGTGCGGTTATCTCGCAGAAATAGCATTTGCCCAAGTTCTTCTTCCATTCTCTGTATCTGTCTGGACAGGGTGGAAGGGCTGACATAGGTTGCTTTCGCCGTTTTACCAAAGTGCTGGCTGTCAGCTAAATGAAGAAATAATTTTAAATCACGAAGATCCACATTAAGGCACCAAATTTAGTATTGCAGAAATTGCAATATCATCTTCTTAATATATCAATTTAAGCAATGCAGATCTTGTCTTATTATGAATTTCAGGTGTACTGCTGTTAATGAGTACCAACACAACAAAGCGCAACATAACAACCAGGAATGGAGAATAATAATGGCTAACTATTTTAATACATTAAACTTACGCCAGCAGTTGGCCCAGTTAGGTCAGTGCCGTTTTATGGGGCGCGATGAGTTTGCTGATGAATCCGGTTTTCTAAAGGGCAAAAAAATCGTTATTGTCGGATGTGGTGCTCAGGGTCTTAACCAGGGCCTGAACATGCGTGATTCTGGTCTGGATATCGCTTATGCACTACGTAAAGAAGCAATTGATGAAAAGCGTGCATCATGGCGTAAAGCGACAGAGAACGGTTTTAAAGTCGGTACCTATGAAGAACTGATCCCTCAGGCAGATTTAGTGGTTAACCTGACACCGGACAAGCAACACTCAGCTGTGGTTCAGGCTGTTCAGCCGATGATGAAAAAAGGTGCAGCGTTAGGTTATTCTCACGGTTTCAATATTGTTGAAGTTGGCGAAACTATTCGTCCGGATATCACCGTTGTGATGGTAGCGCCGAAGTGCCCGGGAACGGAAGTTCGCGAAGAGTATAAGCGCGGTTTTGGTGTACCAACGCTGATTGCTGTTCACCCGGAAAACGATCCAAAAGGTGAAGGCATGGCGATTGCTAAAGCATGGGCAGCAGCGACTGGTGGTCACCGTGCTGGTGTTCTGCAATCTTCCTTTGTTGCTGAAGTTAAATCTGACCTGATGGGTGAGCAAACTATTCTGTGCGGTATGTTGCAGGCAGGTTCAATTCTGTGTTTTGACAAGCTGGTGGCTGATGGTGCCAGTCCGGCTTATGCTGAAAAATTAGTGCAGTACGGTTGGGAAACCACGACTGAAGCTCTGAAGCAGGGCGGCATCACGTTGATGATGGATCGCTTATCTAATCCGGCTAAACTGCGTGCTTTCGCACTGTCTGAACAGTTAAAAGCACTGATGGCTCCGCTGTTCCAAAAGCATATGGATGACATTATTTCTGGTGCTTTCTCTGAAGGTATGATGGCTGACTGGGCAAATAATGACGCTAAATTATTGGGCTGGCGCGAAGAGACAGGCCGTACCGATTTCGAAAATGCACCGCAGCAGGAAGGTAAAATCAGCGAGCAGGAGTATTTCGATCACGGTGTATTAATGATTGCGATGGTTAAAGCCGGGGTTGAACTGGCGTTTGAAACCATGGTGGTTTCCGGCATTATCGAAGAGTCTGCTTATTATGAGTCTCTGCATGAGTTACCGCTAATTGCTAACACCATTGCCCGTAAGCGTTTATATGAAATGAATGTGGTTATTTCTGACACAGCTGAATATGGTAACTATTTGTTCTCTAATGCTGCGGTACCTTTACTGCGTGAGAAATTTATGAGTTCATTACAGGCTGGCGACTTAGGTAAGTCAGTTGCTGCAGCAGAAATTGATAATGCTCAGCTGCGTGATGTTAATGAAGCTATCCGTAATCATCCTATCGAAGTGATTGGTAAGAAATTGCGCGGTTATATGACGGATATGAAACGTATTGCTGTTGCCAGTTAATTGTTTTATTGATCTTTTTAAGACCGGGCAAATGCCCGGTTTTTTTATTGCTGTTTTCTTCTTTCGCCATTTCTGTTGACCAGAGCTATTTTTGTTATAATCCTTTCCTCTTTGTTTTCTGAGTAAGTAACTTCGTTATGCGCATGAACCCCCGCCAACAGCAGGCAGTTGAATTTGTTACCGGCCCTTGTTTAGTGCTGGCTGGTGCTGGTTCGGGTAAAACTCGGGTGATTATTAATAAAATTGCCTATTTGATTCGTGAGTGTGGCTATCAGGCCCGGCATATTGCAGCGGTAACGTTTACCAATAAAGCCGCCAGAGAGATGAAAGAACGTTTGGCACAAACGTTGGGGCGCAAAGAGGCCAGAGGAATTGTCATTTCTACGTTCCATACTCTTGGATTGGAAATTATCAAGCGTGAACATGTCGCGTTGAATATGAAGTCCAATTTTTCGCTGTTTGACGATCAGGATCAGATGGCGTTATTGAAAGAGTTGACGGAGAAGTGGCTGGAGAACGACAAAGTTTTAGTTTCACATTTGATATCAGCCATATCTAACTGGAAGAACGATTTGATTGGTCCATCCGGAGCGGCAGCAGCGGCAAAATCTGAGCGTGATAAGCTGTTTGCTCACTGTTACGACCTCTATGATAAACAGCTTAAATCCTGCAGTATCCTTGATTTCGACGATCTGATTTTATTACCCACTTTGCTGTTACAGCGAAATGAGGAAGTCAGAGAGCGTTGGCAAAATCGCCTGCGTTACCTGCTGGTGGATGAATATCAGGATACGAATACCAGCCAATATGAACTGGTTAAGCTGTTAGTGGGTAACCGGGCTCGTTTTACCGTGGTGGGGGATGACGATCAGTCAATCTACTCATGGCGGGGTGCTCGCCCGCAGAACTTAGTGTTATTAAGTCAGGATTTTCCTGCTTTGCAGGTCATTAAGCTGGAGCAAAATTACCGTTCATCGGGACGGATACTTAAAGCAGCTAATATCCTGATTGCCAACAACCCGCACGTATTTGAGAAACGACTGTTTTCAGAGCTGGGATATGGTGAAGAGCTGAAAGTAGTGACGGCTAATAATGAAGACAATGAAGCCGAGCGGGTCGTAGGTGAACTGATTGCTCATCACTTTATTAATAAAACTGATTATAAAGATTACGCTATTTTGTACCGGGGGAACCATCAGTCACGAATTTTCGAAAAAATGCTGATGCAAAACCGTATCCCGTATCGGATTTCTGGTGGAACTTCCTTCTTTTCCCGACCAGAAATTAAAGATCTGATGGCCTATTTACGTGTGTTGACCAATCCGGATGATGACAGCGCATTTTTACGTATTGTAAATACACCCCGTCGCGAAATTGGTCCGGCAACGTTGGAAAAGTTGGGGACATGGGCCAATCAACGAAGCGTTAGCTTATACCGTGCCAGCTTTGACGTTGGGCTGGAGCAGTATCTCACCGGACGTGGACTTGAGTCGCTACAGCGTTTTACCCGCTGGCTATCTTCTGTTGCTGAAACCTCGGAGAAAGAACCTGTTGCTGCCGTCAGAGATCTGATCCACGGTATGGATTATGAAAGTTGGCTGTATGAGACATCTCCCAGTGTGAAAGCGGCTGAGATGCGCATGAAAAACGTTAATCAGCTGTTTGGTTGGATGACCGAGATGCTGGAAGGTTCCGATCTGGATGAACCAATGACGCTGACCCAAGTGGTCACCCGTTTTACACTACGCGATATGATGGAGCGTGGTGAAAATGAGGAAGATTTCGATCAGGTTCAGCTGATGACGTTACATGCATCGAAAGGTCTTGAGTTTCCTTATGTTTACTTAGTGGGAATGGAAGAAGGGCTGCTTCCTCATCAAAGTAGTATTGATGAGGATAATGTTGATGAAGAGCGCCGCCTGGCGTATGTAGGTATTACCAGGGCTCAGAGAGAGCTGACATTTACTCTATGCCGTGAGCGCCGTCAGTTTGGTGAGTTGGTTCGCCCGGAGCCAAGCCGATTCTTACTGGAGCTGCCTCAGGATGATTTGCACTGGGAAAGTGCCCGTAAGGTTGTATCTGCAGAAGAGCGAATGGAAAAAGGCAAAGGACATCTGGCTAATATTCGTGAACAGCTGGCAAAAGCACGATCGCAAGATTAGTTTTTTAACTAACTGTTTTTATTATTTTTATTTTGGAGTGAGGCGAAGGGACGTTATGTTGTTTATATATTTGATCAGAAAGTTTCTGGTAATGATATTCATCACTTCACTGATACCCTCCATGGCATTAGCAGCCCAAATCCTTACCTATACCGACCATGAACCACTGGGTGGGATGCGAACTCGCTTTATCAATGATGTTTTCTTTCCTGCAATTGAGAGAGAGTCAAATGGTCGCCTGAAAATTGAAGCTCATTGGGGAGGCGAAATTGCCACGGGTTATAAGGCATTAGGCGTTATTGGGGAAGGACACTCTGCGGATATGGGGATTGTTGTGCCGGAATATGTATCTCATGCTTTGCCTTTGCACCAGATATTTAAAAGCTTTCCCATTGGCCCTGCCGGAGATAAGCAGATTGCTTTCTTCCGCCAGGTATATTCCGATATTCCTGATTTTCCAGCAGAGTTGCAGAAAGAGAAAGTGATTAATCTATTTTTTGCAACAGGGTTTCCTGTTGCTTTTCTCAGTTCTGAGCCGCTAAATACTTTAGATGATATCAACGGAGGTAAGTGGCGCTCCGCCAGCTTCTGGCATCAGGATTTTTTACGAAACGCAGGAGCTATTCCTGTGACAATGCCTTGGGGAGAGGGCGTTTACAAGGCCCTGAAGGATGGTTCCCTGAATGGGCTGATGGTTAACATGGACAGTGGATATGATATAAATGCCCATGAAGCGGCACCTAATGTAGTGGTTTCCAGAGACTTATGGCTGGGACACGTTTATCTTTTGGTGATAAATGAGAACACGTGGAATAGACTGGCAAAAGAGGATCGGGAAGCCATTCAGCGGGCAGCTGAGAGCGCATACAAGACCTTAGGCTCAGTGATGGATAATAGTTTTAATGGCATGGTCGCGGAGATGCAGAAGAAGGGTGTAAAAATTCGGATTCTGGCATCGAAGGAAGTGTGGCAGTGGGAAGCAGCTTCTCGCTATCAGGATGTACAGGCCTCCTGGGTAAGAGAACAGGAAGGTAAAAGTATAAAAAATGCAGGATCTGTTTTGGAGAAAGTCCGTTCCATTATGAATGACAGTACAAAATAGAGGCTGGTTCCTCTACATAACTGGCAAAGAAGAAAATATAGATTTCACATTGGAGTGATAATTAGCGGAAGATGGCTATAAGTTTGCCAGCGGCTCTCTTGTTGTAATGCTTCGGCCTGTAAGGGATATAATGAAAGCCATTCTTGATTGATTTCCAGATTAAGTTGCTCTCCCTGAGGGATAAGAGAGATATCCGGAATACGATCAGAATGCCGTGAGCGACACAATAGAATGGCAATACGCAATAAACGCACCAGTCTTTGCGCTTGCTGTAATGATAAAGCGTTCTGTTCAGCCAGTACAGGCAAGTTAATGATATCGGTTTGGTTTATTAGTAAAGCCGCCAGTAATTTTCTTTGTGCAGGAGTAAAGCCAGGCATTTCAGTATGATTCAGCAAGTAAGCAGCATGCTGAGGTGACTGTTTGAAGTCGATGCTTAATCCAATTTCATGGACCTGACCGGCCCAATGAAGCAGCTCTGTCATGTTATCGTTAATGTCCCAGCTATCTTTTAGCTGGCTGCAAAAATAACGAATTAACTGGCTAACTCTGTCAGCTTGTTGCTGGTCGATAGCATACTGTTCTTGAATAGCCTGAATGGTGTTTTGACGGATATCTTTTTCTACCGGTTGATTCAACATGCTGTATATCAGGCCTTCACGCAGCGCACCACCGGCCAAATTCATATGTTCACACCCAAGGTTTCAAAAATAGCGATCAGGATAGAAAGCCCGCTGGGGAAAACCAGTGCTCTTTCTAAAGTCAGACCTGGGATCTCCAGTTCTTCCAGTTTGCCGCATTGAATCGCGCGTTCTTTTAATTGCTGTAACTTATCCAGCGTAATTTGCTCATCCATACCTTGAGCTACCATGATTTCCTGTAGTGCTTGCACCGTGCCTGATGCACCGACACAAATATCCCAACCCTGATATTTTAGCTTATCAGCAATGGGAAGCAGGAGATGATGAGCGGCAAGTTCTGCCTGGTGAAAATTATTGGTGCTTAACGTCCGGTCGTTGAAATAGTGCTCCAGCCAGGTCACACAGCCCATTGGCAAACTGACTAATTGAGAAATATTATCTGCGGTTCCGGTAATGAGCTCAGTGCTGCCTCCACCAATATCGACCACCAGTCGGGATTGCGCTCCCCCAGTGGTATGGGCTACGCCCTGATAAATTAATCTGGCTTCTTCTTCACCGCTAATGATCTTAACCGGATAGCCTAAAATTATTTCGGCTGTGGTAATAAATGTGTTGGAGTTTTTGGCTGCCCGTAATGCTGCGGTGGCAACAATACATACATGAGATGGCGGAATATTATACAAGCGTTCGGCGAACAGGCGTAAGCATTGCCAGCCACGTTGCATCGCCTCTTCAGATAAACGATTTTCATCGTCAAGCCCGGCAGCTAACCGGACTTTTCGCTTGATGCGGTCAATAATCTGGATACGGCCAGCAATTTCCCGGATAACCAGCATATGAAAGCTATTCGAACCAAGATCGATGGCGGCATAAAGAGGCAATTCATCTGTCTGTATGTTCATAAAGCTTTATCAGTTACCCGTACTGGCTGTATCAATATTAACCCGGGCGCTTTCTGTTACGCGGAGGCCCATTCCGACGAGGTCCGCTACTACGTCTTGGATTTCCGGTATTACGCGGACGTGAAAGGCGTTTTGGTGCAGGGAGATCGGTCAGTAATGCTTCGGAGCTATAACGGCTAACGGGAATTGAGTGGCCAATATATTGCTCAATAGCTGGCAGATTTAATGCGTATTGCTCACAGGCCAGAGTGATGGAATGCCCACTGGCTCCCGCTCGACCAGTACGACCAATGCGATGTACATAGTCTTCACAATCATCCGGAAGATCATAGTTAAATACGTGGGTAACTTCCGGAATATGTAAACCACGAGCCGCAACATCCGTTGCTACCAGAATATCAAGATTGCCTTTGGTGAAATCATCCAGAATATGTAAGCGTTTTTTCTGCGCCACATCACCGGTTAATAAACCAACCCGATGTCCGTCAGCGGCCAGATATCCCCATATTTCTTCACAAGCATGTTTGGTATTAGCAAAAATAATGCAGCGTTCAGGCCACTCTTCTTCCAGAAGCGTTTGAAGTAAACGCATCTTATCTTCGTTAGACGGATAAAACAGTTCTTCCTGAATTCGGTGGCCGGTTTTTTGTGTAGGCTCAACTTCAACATATTGAGGATTATTCATATGTTCAAATGCCAGTTCACGAACGCGGAAAGAAAGCGTTGCGGAGAATAGCATGCTTAAGCGTTGAGTCGCTGGTGGCATACGGCGGAAAATCCAGCGAATATCTTTGATAAAGCCCAAATCAAACATGCGATCGGCTTCATCCAGAACAACAACCTGGATAGCACCTAAATCAATATAGTTTTGCTTGACGTAATCCATAAGGCGACCGGTAGTACCAATCAGAATATCAACGCCAGCTTCCAGTACTTTTAACTGTTTCTCATAGCCATCACCACCGTAGGCTAGTCCAATTTTCAGGCCAGTTTCCTGAGCCAGTGCTTCAGCATCATTATGAATTTGGACCGCAAGTTCACGGGTCGGAGCCATGATTAGTGCACGAGGTTGATTGATTTTGCGATTGCTATCAGCCTCATGGGTAAGTAAATAATTAAAGGTAGATGCCAGAAAAGCCAGTGTTTTTCCAGTACCCGTTTGTGCCTGTCCTGCAACATCATGCCCTGCAACCGTATAAGGAAGCGCCAGTGCTTGTATTGGCGTACAGTAATGAAAGCCTTTGTTTTCAAGGGCCTTGATTACCGAAGGGTGTAGTGCGAAGTCGGCAAACTTCTGTTCTGTTAAGTGTGTTTTGCTCATAGTGGTGTAGAATATCAGCTAACCTTGTATTCACGAAAGTATTGCTTTACGAATGCGTATCCGTTGAAATAAAGTCAACATATATTCAACGTTTCTTTGGTTAATATAACACCAATGAAACATATCTAATCCTGTGGAGTCAAACATGAGCGAAAAAATTATTCACTTAACCGATAACAGCTTTGAAAATGATGTATTGAAAGCTGATGGTCCTGTACTGGTGGATTTTTGGGCTGAGTGGTGTGGTCCATGCAAAATGATTGCCCCGATTCTGGATGAAGTGGCGGCTGAGTACGAAGGTAAACTAACGGTTGCTAAATTGAATATTGATCAAAACCCGGCGACTGCACCTCAGTATGGTATTCGTGGCATTCCGACCCTGCTGCTGTTTAAAGATGGTGCTGTTGCTGCAACTAAAGTTGGCGCACTGTCAAAATCTCAATTAAAAGAGTTTTTGGATGCCAGTATTTAATTGATATTAAATTAATTTTTACTGCACATGTGTTCTTGTTTATCCATTATTTTTATGGGTAAACAAGACGCTCTGGTTATCAGATAAAATAAAAATAGTGATATCAAAGCGATTTTTTACTGGAAAAGCTGTCTGTAGGTGCTAATTTATTGGCTGAGCCGTAGACTCTGGTAATAAAGCATGCTACCTTTAATCACGCTTCATGCAATCTTATCTATATACGTAATACGTACTCGTTTTAAAATCGTAGCTTAAAGTTCTTAGAGCAGTTCAATCATGAGCATAGACTGTGAATGCTATGATTTTAAAACAGGTTTAGAATGTATATCCGGGCATTATTTCTGAGTTTCTGATATGTGGTCAGGCATCGTCATACTACTTTTCTGATATAAAATAATGAACGGATATTCTAATAATACAGGCGCGGCGTATACCGCCAGCTATTCACGAAGACTTTTCGAGACAGACCCCGAGTTAAAGAACCCACCATTATGAATCTTACCGAACTAAAAAATACGCCGGTCTCTGAGTTGATTACTCTCGGCGAAAATATGGGACTGGAAAACCTGGCCCGTATGCGCAAACAAGATATTATCTTTTCGATTCTGAAACAGCATGCGAAAAGTGGAGAAGATATTTTTGGCGATGGCGTGCTGGAAATATTGCAGGATGGATTTGGTTTCCTCCGTTCAGCAGACAGCTCCTACCTCGCAGGTCCAGATGATATCTATGTTTCCCCTAGTCAAATCCGTCGTTTTAACTTACGTACTGGTGACACCATTTCAGGAAAAATTCGTCCACCGAAAGAAGGTGAACGTTATTTTGCATTACTGAAAGTTAATGAAGTTAACTACGATAAGCCAGAAAACGCCCGCAATAAGATTCTGTTTGAAAACTTAACTCCATTACATGCTAACTCTCGTCTGCGGATGGAGCGTGGTAATGGTTCTACCGAAGATTTAACCGCTCGTGTTCTGGATCTCGCTTCACCAATTGGTCGTGGTCAGCGTGGTCTGATTGTTGCGCCACCAAAAGCGGGTAAGACAATGCTGCTGCAAAACATCGCACAGAGCATTGCTTATAACCATCCTGACTGTGTGCTGATGGTTTTACTGATTGACGAACGTCCGGAAGAAGTTACTGAGATGCAACGTCTGGTAAAAGGTGAAGTTGTGGCTTCAACCTTTGATGAACCAGCTTCCCGCCATGTTCAGGTTGCTGAAATGGTGATCGAAAAGGCTAAGCGTCTGGTTGAACATAAAAAAGACGTTATTATTCTGCTCGATTCTATTACCCGTTTAGCGCGTGCATATAACACGGTTGTCCCGGCTTCAGGTAAAGTATTGACTGGTGGTGTGGATGCGAATGCTCTGCATCGTCCAAAACGTTTCTTTGGTGCGGCACGTAATGTAGAGGAAGGCGGTAGCCTGACCATTATTGCTACGGCACTGGTGGATACTGGCTCTAAAATGGATGAAGTCATCTACGAAGAGTTTAAAGGTACAGGCAATATGGAATTACACTTATCGCGCAAGATTGCAGAAAAGCGTGTGTTCCCGGCTATTGATTACAACCGTTCTGGTACTCGTAAAGAAGAATTACTGACAACATCAGAAGAATTACAAAAAATGTGGATCCTGCGCAGAATCATCCATCCTATGGGAGAGATTGATGCAATGGAATTCCTCATCAATAAGTTAGCGATGACGAAAACTAATGATGAATTCTTTGATATGATGAAGCGTTCATAATATTCAGTTAAATAGTTATGAGTATTAGAGTAATATTCTGATACTCATAAACTTTATCGAGAGCCGTTAATCGTGAATTTACTCAGTATGAGTGGCGATCTTGTTATCGTCTTTTTGTTCTCTCTGGCTTTTCTATTTATTGCTCGCAAAATAGCCAAGTTTATTGGCTTAGTAGATAAACCAAATTATCGGAAACGCCACCAGGGGGTTATCCCATTAGTTGGTGGTATTTCTGTTTATGCCGGGATTTGCTTGTATCTCTTTCTTAACTGGAATGAGATTGAGCAACCCGGCATTTATCTTATTTGTGCTGGAATTTTAGTTTTAGTTGGTGCTGTTGATGACCGTTTTGATATTAGCGTTAAGTTTAGAGCAACAGTACAAGCGCTGGTAGCGATTGCAATGATGGTTTTTGCCGGTCTGTATCTTCATAGTCTTGGATATATTTTAGGCCCGTGGGAACTGGTGCTTGGCCCGGTTGGTTATGTGGTTACTCTGTTTGCTGTGTGGGCTGCAATCAATGCTTTCAATATGGTTGATGGTATTGATGGCCTGCTGGGTGGACTAGGATGTGTCACTTTTGGTGCTTTAGGTGTTCTATTAGTCATTGATGGCCAGGCATTTTTAGGCTATTGGTGCTTTGCTATTATTGTCGCGATTATTCCTTACTTATTGCTAAACTTGGGTGCGTTTGGTAAACGCTACAAAGTGTTTATGGGTGATGCGGGTAGTACACTAATCGGTTTCACCGTTATCTGGATTTTATTGCAGAGTACTCAAGGTGTTGGTCATCCAATGAACCCAGTGACTGCATTGTGGGTTATCGCAATACCTTTGATTGATATGATTGCCATTATGTACCGTCGGTTACGTAAAGGCATGAGCCCATTTGCTGCCGATAGACAGCACATTCATCATCTTATTATGCGTGCTGGTTTCACTTCCCGTCAGGCGTTTGTGTTGATTACGTTGGCGGCAGCACTATTGGCAGCAATCGGTGTTGTTGGAGAACATATCTTTTTTATCTCTGAATGGATGATGTTGGCACTGTTCTTGCTTGTATTTGTATTGTATGGCTTTTGTATAAAGCATGCCTGGCGTGTAGCTCGTTTTATTAAGCGCACAAAGCGTCGTATGCGGCGAAATCATGAAAATCAGCGAATTTCTTAACCAGAGGCTTTTGTCTTAGACATGAAATCAGAGATCCAGTCAGTTGATAATGAATTAGATATTCGTAGTCTGTGTTATTCATTATGGTACGGCAAAATATGGATTGTTGGCATTGCCATTATTTTTGCAGCTATTGCTTTAGGCTACTCTTATGTAGTCAAACAGGAGTGGAGCACAACTGCAATTACTGATAAACCGACCGTCAGCATGCTCGGCGGTTATTATTCGCAAGAGCAGTTTTTACGCGGGCTCATTCGAACCAGTAGTAATAATGCTGCAGTGGCAGAAACACCGATTACGGAAGATGTTTACAGCGAATTTATCATGCAGCTCTCTTCCTATGATGCCCGCCGTGATTTTTGGCTACAGTCTGACTACTACAAGCAACGTCAATCTGGTGATGTGCGTGCAGATGCGGTAGTGCTGGATGAGTTGATTAACAATATTGTTTTTATGCCTAAAGACGATAAAAAAGGCATGAACGATAGCGTTAAATTGACGGCAGAAACACCAAGTGATGCAAACCAACTGTTGCGCCAGTATATTAATTTTGCTAATCAACGCGCAGTAGCAAGCTTAAATGCAGAATTACAAGGTACCTGGTCAGTGCGCCAAACATCTCTGGCTCGTCAGGTTCAGCGCCAGGAAAAAATGGCGAATGCAGTATACCAGCGGGAATTAAAACGTTTGCAGCAGGCGCTAACCATTGCTCAACAACAGGGAATAACCCGTTCCCAAACAGATGTTCCAGCCGATCAATTACCTAACTCTGAATTGTTCTTATTAGGTAAGCCGATGCTTCAGGCTCGATACGAGGCATTACAGGCAAATGGTCCTGATTTTGAAAATGATTATGACCACGATCGCGCTGTACTTTCTTCTCTGAATGATGGGGCAAAACTGGATAATCAGTTTAAAGCATATCGTTATTTGCGTACGCCTGAAGATCCAATTACCCGAGATAAACCTCGCCGTTTGTTCCTGCTGATTATGTGGGGTGGGGTGGGCGCACTTGTTGGTGCCGGGGTTGCTCTGACTCGCAGACGTAAAAAAGAAATATGATAAGGATAGGTGCTTTAGGGCACCTTAATGGCATAACTGCCGTGATAACTGACTTAAAGAGATAGCTCTGTGAAAGTGTTAACTGTTTTTGGCACGCGACCTGAAGCAATTAAAATGGCTCCATTAGTGCATGCATTGGCCGATGATGACTATTTTGAGTCGAAAGTTTGTGTGACGGCTCAACATCGGGAGATGTTGGATCAGGTACTTAAGCTATTTAATATAAAACCTGATTACGATCTGGATATTATGCGTCCAGGGCAAGATTTGACTGAAATTACCTGTCGTATTCTTGAAGGGTTAAAGCCGGTTTTGGAAGAATTTAAGCCGGATGTAGTCTTGGTTCATGGCGATACCACTACGACTCTTGCCACCAGTCTGGCGGCTTTTTATCAACGTATCCCTGTCGGACACGTTGAGGCCGGATTACGTACTGGCGATCTCTATTCTCCATGGCCAGAAGAAGGAAACCGAAAATTGACGGGCCATTTGGCCATGTATCATTTTTCTCCGACAGAGACATCAAAGCAAAACTTATTAACAGAAGCCATACCTGATAGCCGTATTTTTGTTACAGGTAATACGGTCATTGATGCTTTATTTTGGGTACGTAATCGTATCCATAATGATGTTCAATTAAAACAGGAGATGGAACAGCGTTACTCCTTCCTGCAGCAAGATAAGAAAATTATTTTAGTTACTGGTCATCGTCGCGAAAGTTTTGGTGATGGTTTTGAGCGGATTTGCAGTGCATTGGCTGACATTGCTAGTACTCATCCGGATGTGCAGGTAGTTTATCCGGTACATCTTAATCCAAATGTCAGAGAGCCAGTTAAACGTATTCTGAGCCATATCGATAATGTGATCTTGATTGAACCTCAAGATTACTTACCGTTTGTTTATTTGATGGATCATGCTTATCTAATTTTAACTGATTCTGGTGGTATCCAGGAAGAAGCACCTTCTTTAGGCAAGCCGGTTTTGGTTATGCGTAAAACTACAGAACGCCCGGAAGCAGTTTCTGCAGGTACAGTAAGATTAGTTGGTACAAATATTGCATTGATTTTAGAAGAGGTGAGTCGGCTGTTAACGGATGAAAATGAATATCACTTAATGAGCCGAGCACATAATCCTTACGGTGATGGGAAGGCCTGTCAGCGTATTCTCGATGCTTTAAAAAATAATCAGGTGAAGCTATGAGTTTTGAAACAATTTCAGTAATCGGTCTTGGTTATATTGGTTTGCCTACTGCTGCAGCTTTTGCGTCGCGCAAAAAAAAGGTTATTGGCGTAGATATTAATCAGCATGCGGTAGATACCATTAACCGCGGTGCGATTCATATTGTTGAGCCTGATTTAGATAAAGTGGTTAAAGAAGCCGTTGAAGCGGGTTGCTTACAGGCGGTTACTAAGCCTTTAGCTGCGGATGCATTTTTGATTGCTGTTCCAACACCTTTTAAAGGCGATCATGAGCCAGATATGGTGTATGTGGAAGCTGCTGCTAAATCTATAGCTCCAGTACTGAAAAAAGGCGATCTGGTTATTCTGGAGTCAACTTCTCCGGTTGGTGCGACTGAACAAATGGCCGGTTGGCTGGCGGGAGCTCGTTCTGACCTTACTTTTCCTCAACAGGCTGGCGAACAGGCTGATATTAATATCGCTTATTGCCCTGAGCGCGTATTACCAGGGAAAGTGATGGTAGAGCTGATTCAGAACGACCGTGTCGTAGGTGGTATGACTCCTCGTTGTTCAGACCGTGCCAGCGCGTTATACAAAATTTTCCTGAAAGGTGAATGTGTTATTACCAACTCTCGTACTGCAGAGATGTGTAAATTAACTGAAAACAGCTTCCGTGATGTCAACATTGCCTTTGCTAACGAGTTATCACTGATTTGCGATCATCAGGGGATTAACGTGTGGGAGCTGATTCGTCTGGCTAACCGTCATCCTCGGGTTAATATTTTGCAGCCAGGGCCTGGTGTTGGTGGTCACTGTATTGCTGTCGACCCATGGTTTATCGTGGCGCAAAACCCTCAGGATGCACGTTTGATTCGTATCGCTCGTGAAGTGAATGATGGCAAACCTTATTGGGTGCTGGATAAAGTAAAATCTGCAGTAGCTGATTGTCTGACGGCAACGGGCAAGCGGGCCTCAGAGATTAAAATAGCCTGCTTTGGTCTGGCATTTAAGCCAGATATTGACGATCTGAGAGAGAGCCCGGCGCTGGAAATTACCCACATGATTGCCGACTGGCATGCGGGGACAACGCTGGCCGTTGAGCCAAACGTTCATGAATTACCAAAAGTGCTGGCTGAAAAAGCCCAATTAACTGAAACCGAAAAAGCACTGGTTGACGCGGATGTTTTAGTCATGTTGGTTGACCATCGCCAGTTTAAGGCAGTTAGTCCGGAACAAGTTAAACAACAGTGGATTATTGATACAAAAGGGGTATGGCGTTGAGAAAGATTTTAGTCACTGGCGGAGCCGGTTTTATTGGCTCTGCGGTAGTGAGACATATTATTCAGGATACCAAAGATAGTGTATTGGTAGTTGATAAGCTGACTTATGCCGGAAATCTGGATTCATTGGCTGAAGTATCTGATAGTGAACGCTATTGTTTTGAACAAGTTGATATTTGTGACCGATCTGCGCTGGATCGTATTTTTACACAGTATCAACCAGATTTAATAATGCATCTGGCTGCTGAGAGCCATGTGGATCGCTCTATTGATGGTCCGGCAGCATTTATTGAAACCAATATTGTTGGAACTTATACGTTGCTGGAAGCCGCTCGTCACTATTGGATAGGGCTGGATACTGCATTGAAGCAAGCATTTCGCTTCCATCATATCTCTACTGATGAAGTGTATGGTGATTTGCATGGGACTACGGACTTGTTTACTGAAACAACGCCTTATGCACCAAGCAGCCCTTATTCAGCGTCTAAAGCGTCCAGCGATCATTTGATCAGGGCTTGGCTGCGTACCTATGGTTTTCCAACCATTGTGACTAACTGTTCTAATAACTATGGCCCATATCATTTTCCTGAGAAGTTAATTCCTCTGATCATTTTGAATGCATTAGAAGGAAAAGCATTACCGGTTTATGGTAACGGCGCTCAGGTCAGGGACTGGTTATTTGTTGAGGATCACGCCAGAGCTTTATATAAGGTAGTCACTGAAGGTGTTATTGGTGAAACCTACAATATTGGCGGTCATAATGAGCGTAAGAATATTGAAGTTGTACGCACTATTTGTCAGCTACTGGAAGAGTTGGCGCCATCAAAGCCTGAAGGTGTCGCTAAATATGAGGATCTGATTACTTACGTAACGGATCGCCCTGGTCATGACATGCGCTATGCAATCGATGCCAGCAAGATTGAGCGTGAACTGGGCTGGAAACCGCTGGAAACTTTTGAATCAGGTATTCGCAAGACAGTTTTCTGGTATCTGACGAATCAGGAGTGGTGGCAGCGCGTTCAGGATGGAAGTTATGCCAGAGAACGCATTGGTTTAACATCATAGTTCTGATAACAAAATAACATGGGAGTTCAAAGCAGAAATCCCATCAAAATATTCTATTTATGTAATATCCCTGATTTCCGATTAATACAAGCGTCAGGGAAATGGTGAATTCAATGAAAGGTATTATTTTAGCGGGTGGTTCAGGTACCCGACTGTATCCAATTACGCGCGGTGTATCCAAACAGCTGTTGCCTATTTATGATAAACCAATGATTTATTATCCGCTTTCCGTACTAATGCTGGCGGGAGTTCGGGATATTTTGATTATTTCTACTCCGGAAGACTTACCGTCATTTCAACGGTTGTTGGGCACTGGCGAAGAGTTTGGCATTAAACTCAGCTATGCAGCACAGCCGAGCCCGGATGGATTGGCTCAGGCATTTCTGATTGGTGAAGAGTTTCTTGACGGTGACTCCTGTTGTTTGGTCTTGGGAGATAACATCTTTTTTGGCCAAAGCTTCAGCTCAAAATTGCGTAGTGTTGTTGCTCGTGACCAGGGTGCGACTGTTTTTGGTTATCAGGTGATGGACCCTGAACGTTTTGGGGTTGTGGAGTTTGATGACAACTTCCGTGCGTTGTCCATTGAGGAAAAACCACTTAAGCCGAAGTCAACTTGGGCGGTTACTGGGCTCTACTTCTATGATAATCAAGTGGTCGAGTTAGCTAAGCAGGTTAAACCATCTCCGCGTGGAGAGCTGGAGATTACCAGTATTAATCAAATGTATCTTGAGCAAGGTACGTTGAATGTTGAATTGCTTGGCAGAGGGTTTGCATGGTTAGATACAGGCACTCACGATAGCCTGATTGAGGCTAGTACCTTTGTACAAACAGTAGAGAAACGACAAGGGTTTAAAGTTGCCTGTCTGGAAGAGATTGCCTGGCGTAATGGCTGGCTAGATGATACTAGCGTATTAAAAACCGCACAGCTTCTGGCTAAAACTGGTTATGGGAAATATTTGCAGGATTTACTCGATGTCCGTCCGCGCCAATATTGAGCCTCTTGAGTGGGAGAGTGATTTTTTTTCACTCTCCACGGCTAAGCTGAATTTTAGTGAATCGGTATCTACGCCACTAGATGTGCAAGCGTTGTCTGGTTTTCAACTGGTTCAGGCAAAGGTACCTGCATCACGTGGTGACTGGATAGATACTCTAAGCGCATTGAATTTTCATTTGGTTGAAGGTGAAGTAGATTTTATAGCATCGCTTGATGCTGTAACTGATGGTTCTCCAGATTTATTATTTACCTGCCGGTTAGCTACTGAGCAGGATGTGCCAGCATTACGAGCAGTAGCATCAGATGTTTTTCGCCAGAGTAGATTTCGCGCTCCATGGTATCAGAATGGCGATAGTGGTCGTTTCTATGCTTTATGGGTGGAAAAAGCCGTATCCGGCACTTTCGATCATAGCTGTTTAATACTTGAGGATAAAGAGGGCCATCCTCAGGGCTTTGTGACTTTACGTGATATTGGTGATAATCAGGGGCGTATCGGCCTGCTAGCCGTTTGGTCAGGCTGTAATAATAAAGGTGTTGGCCTTGAGCTGATGAAGATAGCTAAAAGTTGGTGTGTGGCACGAAAATTGAGTCACCTCTGTGTTGCTACTCAGATGGGAAATCTTGCGGCTTTGCGTCTTTATATTCGTAGCGGTGCATCTATCAATAGCACAGCATATTGGTTATACAGATAATTATTTACAGATGTCTAATTAACAAATTACTCAGGTGAAAAAATGATTCCTTTTAACTCTCCTCCGGTTGTTGGTACCGAACTTGAATATATGAAAGCCGCAATGGGTAGCGGTAAGTTATGTGGTGATGGTGGATTTACCCGTCGCTGTCAGCAGTGGATGGAGCAGCACTTTGGTAGCCATAAAGTGTTGTTGACACCATCTTGCACTGCTTCATTGGAGATGGCTGCGTTATTGCTGGATATTAAATCTGGTGATGAAGTTATCATGCCAAGTTTTACTTTTGTTTCAACGGCAAATGCTTTTGTGCTGCGTGGAGCCAAAGTGGTATTTGTGGATGTTCGTCCTGATACGATGAATATTGATGAAACTAAAATTGAAGCCGCAATTACTGAAAATACTCGAGTGATTGTTCCGGTTCATTATGCAGGTGTAGCATGTGAAATGGACACTATTATGAGTTTAGCTAAAAAATATGATCTATATGTGGTGGAGGATGCGGCGCAGGGGGTGATGTCCACCTATAAGGGTAAAGCATTAGGTACCATTGGCCATATAGGTTGTTTTAGCTTCCACGAAACAAAAAACTATACGGCGGGTGGCGAAGGCGGGGCTACGTTAATTAACGACTCTGCATTGATTGATCGGGCAGAAATTATCCGTGAAAAGGGAACTAACCGTAGCCAATTTTTTCGTGGTCAGGTAGATAAATATACTTGGCGTGATATTGGTTCCAGTTATTTGATGGCTGACTTACAGGCTGCGTATCTATGGGGGCAGCTTGAAGCGGCAGAGCCGATTAACCAGCGTCGTCTGCAACTATGGCACAACTATAATGATGCATTTAAAGCGTTAGCAGCACAGGGAAGAATTGAACTGCCAACGATTCCAGTAAACTGCCAGCAAAATGCCCATATGTTCTATATCAAACTGAATGATGTGGAGGACCGTACCCGCTTTATCAGTTATCTGAAAGAGGCGGAGATTATGGCGGTATTCCATTATATTCCTCTGCATGCTTGCCCTGCCGGTGAGAAGTACGGTGAATTTCATGGTGAAGATCGCTATACCACTAAAGAGAGCGATCGTCTGGTTCGTTTGCCATTATTCTTTAATATGACAGATATTAATCAACGTACAGTTATCAATACTATTCTGAATTATTTCGCCTGATATGTCTCTGGCAAAAGCATCAATTTGGACTGCTGCCTCCACGCTGATTAAGATCGGCGTGGGGTTATTGATCGTTAAATTATTAGCGGTCTCTTTTGGTCCCAGCGGTGTAGGGCAGGCAGGTAACTTTCGTCAGTTAATTACCGTATTGGGCGTGCTGTCAGGTGCCGGGATATTTAATGGTATTACACGCTATGTGGCTCAATATCAGCAAGAACCGGAACAGTTGCGCAAAGCACTGGGAACATCCGCCAGTATCGTTTTAGGCTTTTCTACTCTGCTGGCGGTTATCTTTTTACTGTTTGCTGGACCTATCAGCGTGGGATTATTTGGTCATGCTGAGTATCAGAATGTAGTGAAGTCGGTTGCATTCATTCAGATGGGAATTGCTTACGCCAACTTCTTCCTGGCCGTTTTGAAAGGTTATCGTGATGCGGTAGGTAATGCGCTCGGTGTCATTGGCGGTAGCCTGTTTGGCGTAGTCGGATACCTGGTTTGTTACTATCTGGGTGGTTATGAAGGTGCATTGGCTGGTTTAGCGCTGGTTCCCGCACTGGTGGTTATTCCTGCCGGTTTTATTCTGTGGCGTAGAAAAACGGTTCCTTTCGGCTATTTAAAGCCAATGTGGGACAAAGCGTTGGCCAGCAGTCTGGGCAAATTCACCATCATGGCATTGATTACTTCAGTAACGTTACCTGTTGCCTATGTGATGATGAGGAATTTACTGGCGGAACACTACAGTTGGGATGATGTTGGTATCTGGCAGGGTGTCAGCAGTATTTCCGATGCTTATCTACAGTTTATTACTGCTTCGTTTACTGTCTATCTGTTACCCACCCTTTCTCGACTGACTAATAAGTCTGACATCTCACGAGAAATTTTACGCTCGCTACGTTTTGTTTTACCCGTTGTGGCTGTCGTTAGCTTTAGCGTTTGGTTATTACGTGATTTTGCCATTTGGCTGCTGTTTTCCAGCAAGTTTGTTGCCATGCGCGATCTGTTTGCCTGGCAACTGGTGGGTGATGTATTAAAAGTAGGTTCGTATGTCTTTGGCTATTTAGTGATTGCGAAGGCATCATTACGGTTTTATATCCTGACGGAAGTGAGTCAGTTTGCTTTACTAACCGGTTTTTCACATTGGTTGATACCGCAAAATGGTGCTATGGGTGCAGCCCAGTCTTATATGGCTACCTATATTATCTATTTTGTACTTTGTAGCTGCGTTTTCTTTATTTATCGTAGACGATCATGACGACTTTGATTCATATCTTGGGTTCTGATATACCTCATCATAATTTAACGGTGCTGCGTTTCTTTAACGACGTTTTATCAGCACAGGTATCCCATGAGTATGTTAAACACTTTATGGTTGCTGCGAAGGATACTTCGTCATTTGAGTCATTTAACCAGCTAAACATTGAAGGCTATGATGACAAAGCATCGCTGGCTCAGGCTGTGATTGCGTGGGTAAAAGTGGATGCAGACGCGCGTTTTTTATTTCATGGCCAGTTTAATGCTAAATTGTGGCTTGCTCTGCTGTTCAATAAAATTAACCCTAAACGTGTTAGCTGGCATATTTGGGGAGCTGATTTGTATGAAGACTCCACCAGTTGGAAGTTTCGATTGTTTTATCGATTACGTCGTATTGCTCAGGGAAAAGTGGGACATGTTTTTGCTACGCGGGGTGACTTGATGTATTACCAACAGCGACATCCGGATACGCCCTGTTCATTACTCTATTTTCCAACCCGAATGGACCCTACTTATCAACCAACACTAATTGATAAAAACCATAAAAAGACACTGACGATTTTGGTGGGTAATTCAGGCGATCGTACTAATCGCCATATTGAAGCGTTGCAGGAAATTCACCGTCAATTTGATAAAGAACAGATAAAAATTATTATTCCGTTGGGCTATCCAGCGAATAACCATAGTTATATTTCAGAGATTAGTGTTAAAGCGGTGGAGTTATTTCCTCAGGGTCAGGTAACGTTGCTGACTGAACAAATTCCTTTTGATGAATATTTATCTATTCTTTCTGGCTGTGATTTAGGCTATTTCATTTTTAATCGTCAGCAGGGAATTGGTACGCTTTGTTTGCTGATTCAAAGCGGAGTGCCTTTTGTCGTGAGCCGTAATAATCCGTTCTGGAATGATCTTCAGGAGCAGAAGATCCCATTTTTGTTTTATGGCGATAAGGTAAATATGGAAGGGATTCGGGAAATTCAGGAAAAAATCACTACACTGGATAAAAGCCATATTGCCTTTTTTAACCCTAACTATATTAGTGGGTGGAAGCAGGCACTTGTTGTGGCTGCCGGAGAGGTAAAATAATGGAACCTGCACAGTTTGGTGGTTTGTTTGTTGTTTACCTGATATCACTGATATTCATTCTAACCTTAACTTATAAAGAGTTCAGGAAAGTACGTTTTAATTTTAACGTATTATTTTCACTGCTTTATTTATTAACATTCTATTTTGGTTTTCCGTTAACCTGTTTGTTGGTTTTTCAGTTTGATGTACAAGTGGTTGAAGTTGATTCACTGCTTAATGCGTTACTTTCGGCGACCTGTTTTTATGCTATTTATTATGTTTGCTATAAAACCCGATTATTAAAACCGAGTGATAAGCCCCGTCCAGCGCTATTTAATATGAATCGTGTCGAAACCAATCTAACCTGGATGTTGTTGGCTTTGGTAGCGATTACTACCGTTGGGATATTTTTCCTGCAAAATGGTTTTTTACTGTTTAAATTGGAAAAGTATAGTCAGATTTTTTCCAGTGACGTTTCTGGCGTAGCGTTAAAACGCTTTTTCTATTTCTTTATTCCTGCCATGTTGGTTGTCTATTTTCTGAAAGAAAATACCCGCAGCTGGTTTTTGTTTTTGATTAGCACTGTTGCCTTTGGGATCCTGACTTATGTAGTTGTAGGTGGAACGAGAGCCAATATACTGATTGCTTTCTCCCTGTTCTTGTTTATTGGTATTGCCCGTGGACACATCACATTATGGATGTTGGTCATGGCGGGGGTTGCTGGTGTTGTTGGTATGTTCTGGCTGGCGCTAAAGCGTTATGGCATGAATGTATCTGGCGCAGAAGCATTTTATACCTTCCTGTATCTCACTCGGGATACTTTCTCCCCGTGGGAGAATCTGGCATTACTATTGCAAAACTACGACAAGATAGAGTTTCAGGGGCTGGCGCCAATTGTTCGTGATTTCTATGTGTTTATTCCAGGATGGTTATGGCCCGATCGACCTAATTTGGTAGTGAATACAGCCAACTACTTTACCTGGGAAGTGCTGGATTATCATGCTGGTCTGGCAATATCACCAACTCTGATTGGTTCTCTGGTAGTGATGGGGGGTGTTTGGTTTATCCCTCTGGGAGCGGTGCTGGTTGGCTTGATTATTAAATGGTTTGATTGGGTGTATGAGAAGGGACGAACCGAAACCAATCGTTATAAAGGCGCGATTATGCAGGCATTCTGCTTTGGTGCGGTTTTTAATATTATCGTATTAGCCCGGGAAGGTTTAGATTCCTTTGTTTCCCGAGTTGTTTTCTTTGCTCTGATATTTGGACTATGTCTGATTATTGCGAAGCTGCTGTATTGGGTTTTTGACGCCAGCGGCATGATACGCCAGCGAGTCCGTCGTTCTCTGTCTTCCGGACAGGTAAAAATTGATAATGCGAAAGCAGGCTAGGAGAGTAGTGTGAATATTGCTAAATATAGTATTCGCGGTATTGATATATGGGGCTTTCGCAACATGGCTCAGTTTGTCGGCTATCTGTTTGACGATAGTGATATGAAAACCGGGACGTTGGTTGCGATCAATGCAGAGAAGGTGATGACCGCAGAGCAAGATAAACCTTTGCGTGAATTGATTGATGCGGCTGAGTATAAATATGCTGATGGAATTAGTATTGTACGTTCCATTCGCCGTAAGTATCCGGATGCTGATGTACAGCGCATTGCCGGTGCCGATCTCTGGGAAGCGTTAATGGCGCAGGCTGGAAAGCAGGGAGTACCAGTATTTCTGGTAGGAGGAAAACCAGAAATATTGGCAGAGGTTGAGCAAAAACTAAAAAGTCAGTGGAATGTAAATATCGTTGGTAGCCAGGATGGTTATTTCAAACAGGAAGATCGCGATGCTTTGTTTGAGCGCATTCGTGCCAGTGGCGCCAGATTTGTGACGGTTGCAATGGGATCGCCAAAGCAAGAGATGTTTATGCGTGATTGCCGCAAGATCTATTCTGACGCGTTGTATATGGGTGTTGGTGGAACCTATGACGTGTTTACCGGGCACGTTAAGCGTGCGCCAAAAGCATGGCAAAATATGGGGCTGGAGTGGCTATATCGTTTGCTTGCCCAGCCAACCCGCTGGCGTCGGCAGTTTAAGCTGCTTAAGTATGTAGCCTACCATTACACTAATCGCCTCTAGTCGATAGATTATTGTTTAAATTCAACCAACAATTAACTTTCTTTTATTGCAGAAGCCGCCATAGCTGCTTCTTTTTGTTCTTCAGCTTTGCAGACTGCCGCGATAAATACTACGTCAGTTGATGAGTTAATTGCGGTTTCTACCGAGTCCTGCAGAACGCCAATAATGAAGCCAACCGCAACAACCTGCATAGCAATCTCATTCGGGATACCGAACATGCTACAGGCGACTGGGATCAGCAGCAAAGAGCCACCGGCGACACCCGATGCGCCACAGGCACAAATTGAGGCAATAACGCTCAGTAGCAATGCGGTAGGGATGTCAACGGCGATATCTAAAGTGTACACCGCCGCTAATGTTAATACAGTGATAGTCACTGCTGCTCCCGCCATATTGATAGCGGTACCAAGAGGAACGGCAACAGAGTAAGTTTCTTCTTTCAGTTTCAGCTTTTTACACAGGGTCATATTGACCGGAATGTTTGCCGCTGAACTACGGGTAAAGAAGGCGGGAATACCGCTATCACGCAGACAGGTAAACACCAATGGATATGGGTTTTGGCGCGTGATAATAAATGCGATTAGCGGGTTAAGTACCAGCGCAACCACCGCCATACAGCCAATTAATACTGTCAGCAGATGGGCATAGCCACGAAACGCGGAGAACCCTGTTTCCGGATCTGACAACGTAGCGGAGACTAAACCAAAAATACCGATAGGAGCAAAGCGGATCACCAGACGTACAATAAAGGTAATACCGTAAGAGAGATCGCTGACTACTGTTTTAGTGGTATCGGATGCATGGCGTAAAGCCACACCTAACGCGATACCCCAAACCAGAAGGCCAATATAGTTTGCTTCCATCAGGGCTCTGACAGGGTTATCCACCATTTTAAACAGCACTGCATGGAGAACTTCGATTACGCTGCCTGGAGGGCTTAGTGAAGCATTGGTGGTTGCCAAAAGCAATTTTGAAGGAAATAAGAAACTGCCCAAAACAGCAATTAATGCCGCCGCAAAAGTACCAATCAGATACAGCACAACGATTGGTCGCATATTGGTTTTCTGTCCTTTCTTATGGTTGGCTATAGAAGAAGCAACCAAAATAAAAACCAGAATAGGTGCAACGGACTTCAGTGCACTGACGAACAAATTACCTAAAAGGCCAGCAGCCTGAGCGCCGCTTGGTGATACAAATGCCAGAATGATACCGGCGAACATGCCTATTAATATTTGGGTAACGAGGCTACCGCGTAGAAAGCCAAATGGCTTTTTTATGTTACTCACTGTGGTTGATCCCTAAAATAGATATTATTTCCTAAGCCTGTTTTTCCGATCGATTTTTGTGGCAATAAAGCACCGTCACCAATGTGGTGATGTTCAACTAACCGGAAATCTGTGTTTGCTTTTATTAGTGTGCGAATGTATTTCTCATTCGCTAGCACTGACTTTAAAAGAGGTTGAGGAATTCTGGAAGCAAAAAATAACAATAAAGATAAATTTATTATGAGTAAAATATGTTTTACCCTTGTTTTGTGATAAAAAAGTAGTCGAATCGTTGATGAAGTGAGCAATTAGAAAAATTCCTGAAAAAAGGGCTAGACAGATGGGTTCTAAATCCGTACTATCCTCACCGCAACGGCGCACTGCGCGCCCGTAGCTCAGCTGGATAGAGCGCTGCCCTCCGGAGGCAGAGGTCTCAGGTTCGAATCCTGTCGGGCGCGCCATAAACAGTGCGCAGGGCGTGATTAATGTCCAAGGTTTCAATACCGGGTTGAGCAGAGAATTTATGGTGGCTATAGCTCAGTTGGTAGAGCCCTGGATTGTGATTCCAGTTGTCGTGGGTTCAAGTCCCATTAGCCACCCCATTAATTTGTTGATATAGTAAGTTTTAGATTTTTGTGTAATTGCGAAGGTGGCGGAATTGGTAGACGCGCTAGCTTCAGGTGTTAGTGTCCTTCGGACGTGAGGGTTCAAGTCCCTCTCTTCGCACCACACGAGTTTAAAATAACAAATAAAAGGCAGTACCTGATTCGGCGAGTAGCGCAGCTTGGTAGCGCAACTGGTTTGGGACCAGTGGGTCGGAGGTTCGAATCCTCTCTCGCCGACCAAATTTTGAGAACCCCGCACATTGCGGGGTTTTTCTTTATCTGCGTTTTAAAGAGTAGTTTAACTTTCACGCCCGCCTGTTTCTTTCATTAACGTTACCGACTTCTTAGCCACCAAATCAAAATTGCACAGTTAATAATAACCGTAAGCCAGAACATCCATTGAAACGACTTCTTGCTCGACTTATGGCGAAATAATTGTTGTGCCATCAGGGCTCCTGGCCATCCACCGATTACACCCAACCATAGCAGCGTACTTTCTTTAATACGCCAGGTGTGCTTTTTCGCAGCAGATTTATCTTTGCCATAAAACAGAAAAGTTATCAGGCTTAATGTGGCATACAGAATCACTATCTCTGGGGGTAACCAGCTAAACCAAAATGCCAGGGTGATGGCAGAGAAAAACAGGATAATCACCAGTAGAATAGTAAAACTAAAGGCTCGGTATTTTTTTTTGGTATCTGTCCGTGAATTCATACTGTCGTTGATCTCTTGTATTTTTTCTTTGCTTTGTCGTTACTTAAAGACATTTAATGTATTGATTATTATAAATAAATATATAACAGGTATTAGATGTCTCTAAAAAGAGACGTCTTATTCATGCATTTTACGCTGCGCACAAGAAATGTGAAAATAATGGCTAAAATGGAAAATAAAAATAATTCATTAATAATCAATTGATTATAATGTTATCGCTTATTTTAATCTGAAATAATTAAAGTTGGCATGATAAGTGCAATATCTTGTATGTAGATGCTCATTCTCCTTTTTATGATAGTTGGTTTAAGAACCTCTTCATAATCCAATGAATGATGCAGAGCCGAGTAATGGTGTCTATCGTCTAGCTTTATGATGACATTGTCATCAAACATTAGACATAACGTTGAGTGAGACACCACCATGTTGTCCTTTGACCTGATTTTTTTCTCACACTTGCCCTTATAGGCAAGTGTTTTTTTTGCCTGAAATTTATTGCCAGCTATTAAACCTGGCACAATTTGGACAAAATAAAAACGGGCCCAAATTATGGGTCCGTTTCATTGCAATATAATCATTCTTACTTCAGGGATAATGATAACCCCTGACGTCGTATTTGTGCGGCTTCCTGAGAACGATTTAGCTTATCCAGTGCATCTGCCAACAAAGCATAGTCTTTAGCATCAGGATGTTGCTCGATGGCTTGTTTTAGCACCACGCTGGCTTGTTCCCACTCACCATGCTTAATTAACAGTTGGCCCAGTGTGCTGTTTAGCAGTGGTGTTGCGCCGTGTTCCTGAATCTGCATTTTTAACTCTTTTTCCAGCGGATCCGGATTGCCGGATTCCAGCTTCTGAATTAGCAGAATCAGTCTTTCATCATATTGGTGCTTCAATCCATCCAGAATGATTTTCTGTGCTTGCTCATTGTCATCGCAGTCGATGAAATGGGAAGCCAGTTCAACCTGAAGCGTTTGGTTATTACGCACTTTACGTGGCTGATTTTTCCACCATAGCTTCAGTCCTTCGCTACCGCCTTCAGACATGGCCTGATTCATTAAGCCGATATAAGTGTCAAGGCGTAGGGTCTCCAGCGTATCTTCATCGTAAAGCTTAGCTTTCTCAATGGAAGGAATGATCTCCAGTAAGGAGGCATAGCCACCGGTTTTTAGATAGGCCTGCTGTGCCAGACGCAGCACTTCCGGATGGCGTGGTGCATCATTAAGTAACTGGTCGATACCGTGGCGTGCGGCGTGATATTCGCCTTGTGCCAACTGAATGCGGATGCGGGTAATATCAACCGGAAGCTGGTCGGTATCTGCCAGTTCTGCAGCACGGCTCAGATAGTCATTCACACGCTGAGTATCACCATTTTGCTGTGCAGCTTCAGCCGCCAGCAAATAGTTCACTACGGGCTGTTCCGCATGGTCAGCGTTACGGGTAAGTAACTTCTCAACCTGAGAAAAATCCCCTTCGGTTAGCTTAAGCATTGCAGCCCGGGTTTGTTTGCGTGCGCGAGTGCTTTTACGGCCAACAAACCAGCCTTTAGTACGTGCACTGGTATGAAAAATGCGGCGTAGTACCCACTCAAGACAGAACAAAACGATAAACAGTAATGCGATAAGGATAGCAAGACCGGTCACGCTCATTTTAATGTCGTAATTATCCGTTTGGATCATTACCGAGCCCTGATGTCCAGCCAGCATTGGACCTGCAGCTATACCTGCGACCAGTATCAATAATAGAAAGAGTAAACGCAGCATGTTTAACCCTCCTGATTACTGGATGGACGAGGTGCGTCCGGTGCAGGTGCTGTAGTTGGTGCCTGAGCGGGAGCTGAAACCGGAGCTGGTGGTGCAATGTCACGAGTACGTTTTCTCGTTACGGTATCCAGCAGCGACAGGCTTTTCAGTTCTTTCGGCATATCCAGATTAATAGATTGCTGAGAGAGCTCATCAAGCTGACTTATAAATGCTTTGGTTGATGAGTGATCCGGATCGAAATAGGCGCGAACCCAGGTGGAAACGCTGTCCAGTGATTGCTGATAGATTTCACTTTGATGACGGGAAACCGCTCTGGCAGCAATTAGCAGTTTTAATCGCAGGTTTTCTCTCAGATAGGTATCTTGATCCGGTGTTAACAGTGGGCTGGTTAGTTCATTAGCCGGAACATCGCGGGAGCGAATAGTAATGAATTCTGACATAAAACTATGCCAGCTGTTTTTTAAATTCTGACGCCAGTCTTTCAGCTCACCGCTCACTTCAGTACTGCTTTTATCTAACGGAGCGTTATCCCAGTCTGTACTGGCAGATGGCAGGTTCATCACTTGATCGGAGAGCTCATTTAATCTCAGGGCAATACCGTCAAAATCGATCTGGCTTACTGCGGAAATAGAATTGATATCCTGAATAATTGCCTGACGAACTTCGCTTAAGCTTGGGTCATTAAATTCAGACAGTGATTTATCTGCGCTTTTTAACATATTGATTGCTGTTGCTGCATCTTGCTCAATCCACAGCTTACGAGCAGCCATTTTGACCAGAAAATCGGCTTCAGATAAATGCCATATTTTGCTATCGCTGGAAGCGATCGTTGTGACCTTATTTTGTAGCTCTTGCAGAGTTGATACCTGAGCATCCAGTTTATTATTTTGCTCGGCTATCTGTTTCTCGGTATTTTTCAGCTGTTGAGTAAACTCATTTTGCGATGCTAACAGCTGACCATCTTCTTTAGATTGGCCAGTTTTCAGTGAATCAATTTGAGCCTGTAACTGCTGTATTGTTGCCTGCTGGGATGCAGCCCATTGATGACCGTGGTAATAGAGACCACCGCCAAGCGCAATGACTAAAGCGATAGCAATCGCTCCTAATGCAACACCAGACCGGCTACCTTGCCTGACTTTTGGCGTTTGAGTATTTGTTTCTTTTTCAGCTGACACGTTCTCTTGTTCAACTGGTGCTGATGGGGTCGTTGAATCCGTCATCTTGGCACATCCCGTAGTTAAATTTGTTGTAGCGCACGCAATAGCGCATCGTTATCTGCATTATCTGCAATTTGGCAATGTATCCAGCCTAATGTATTGGCCAGTACAGCAAGTCGTTCACTAACTACCAGTAATTGGCAACTAAGTAACCATTTACGATAGCGTTCCGGAACCAATTCGTACAGCTGTTGTAACATTTCTCCACTGGTAATTACCAGCGTGTTAACGTTCATTTGCTGCCAATGATGGTAAAGTTTTTCACCATCGTAAGGTATCGGGTGGCGTTGATAACACTCACAAAATGTTACTTCAGCTCCCCGTTTCTTAAGCTGTTCTGCCAGAAATGGCCTCCCGCCGTTTCCGCGCAAAATCAACACTCTTTTACCGACAACATGCTGTAATTGAGGTGATTTTAGCAGTTGCTCACTGATTTCGCGACCTTCGGGACGAGCTACCGGGCGATTTATCACTTTTTCAAATTCCCCGGCGGTTTTCTCCCCGATAGCCAAATAATCTATATTATCAGGCCAGATATGACATTCTTCGAGCAGCTTGTCTCGTGCGTAATATACAGCATGTTGGGAAGCGGCGATCAGTAGGTCACCCTGACGTAAATTATTCAAATAATCAGGCAGGTTTTTAAGTTCATCACCGGGGGAAAAGCTAATCAATGGGGTATGGCAGGCATTAATCCCCTGAGCAATGAGTTGTTTAACCAACTCTTCACCTGCAGGGGAGGGGCGAGTAACCAGTATGGTCATCAGGACTGATTATCCTGATAGACACGTTGCAGAATTTCATCGGCTCCCTGACTAAGCAGTTCTTCAGCCAGAGCGATTCCCATTTTTTCAGCAGCGGATGCAGGGCCACGACGTTCCCCGCGAATCATTTTACTGCCATCGGGAGCACCAACCAACGCCCGAAGCCAAAGTTCATCACCTTCCAGTTCGGCATAACTGCCAATAGGTACCTGACACCCACCTTCCAGACGGGCATTCATGGCTCGTTCAGCAATAACTCGAGTTTCTGTGGCGGCATCATTTAGCGGCGCTAATAACTCACGGGTTGTTTGATCGTTCAGACGACATTCGATACCCACTGCACCCTGACCTACCGCCGGTAAAGACTCTTCCGGCGTCATAAAATTACGAATACGTTGTTCCAGCTTCAGGCGTTTTAAGCCCGCAGCGGCCAGAATAATGGCGTCATATTGACCATTATCCAATTTGCTCAGGCGAGTACCAACATTGCCGCGCAGATCGGTGATGACTAAATCAGGGCGACGGGCACGAAGTTGGCACTGGCGGCGCAGGCTTGAGGTACCAACGATACTACCGGCAGGTAAATCATCCAGTGAATTAAAGTGATTAGAGACAAAGGCATCGCGTGGATCTTCACGCTCGCAGATGGTGACTAAACCTAAGCCTTCCGGAAAAGCGACGGGCACGTCTTTCATTGAATGCACGGCAATATCAGCGCGTCCTTCCAGCATGGCGATTTCCAGCTCTTTAACAAATAATCCCTTGCCACCTACTTTAGCCAGAGGGGTATCCAGAATAATATCGCCGCGGGTTACCATGGTGACCAGTTCAACCGTCAGGTTTGGGTGGAAAGCCAGTAAGCGATCCCGAACGTAGTGTGCTTGCCATAACGCCAGCGGGCTTTGACGAGTCGCAATGCGAATAGTGTTAGTAGACATGCTTTATCATTACCTTTTTATTATGTCGTCTCATTCTACCAGTTGGGGCCTTTGGTGTCAGCGCAGCATAAAAATTATCAATATTTGAAATAAAATGAAGTATCGACGCTTTTTGCTGAAATTATTTATTATTCAGCAGGAAGGTCTGATATCTACCTCGAATGTTGTATTGAATTGTGAACAAAATAGTGTGAGAAGCGGTGAGGAAAGGGGGCAATACCTTTACGCTTACCTCACAAGGTGTTAAATTGATCACGTTTCTGGCAATCAATGAACGATTGTATTTGCTAAATGGACGAGCAACCAGAATGCAGTTCCTTTAACAATCGTGGGAATCAATCAGGCAAATCGTCTTGCATCTTAATATGACTCTATTAAAGCAGCGATTGGATACGTTAAATCAATTACGTATCGATCGGGCTATGGCGAATATGGGATCTGCTTTCCAGCAGGTTTACATGCTGCTGCCCGTCTTTTTGCATTATCACCATCCGAAAATGCCTGGTTATCAGGATGGTATCGTTCCTAACGGTATTTGTGCCTACATTCCTAATGAAGCTCAAACTCAGTATCTGACGAATTTCTGTCAGAGCACCGATATTCCTCTTAATCAACATGCTACTCAGGCGCTGCCCATTACTGGCGTTTACAGCATGGGAAGTACTTCTTCCGTAGGGCAAAGCCAGTTTTCCGATCTGGATATTTGGATTTGTCATCAGTCATGGCTGAACGGCAACGAACGCACTATTTTGCAGGCGAAATGCCTGTTGCTGGAACAGTGGGCCGCATCGCTAGGTGTAGAAGTTAACTTCTTTTTGATTGACGAAAACCGCTTTCGCCAAAATCAGAGCGGGAAGTTGGATAATGAAGATTGTGGTTCAACCCTGCATATTCTGTTGCTGGATGAATTTTATCGCAGTGCCGTGCGTTTAGCCGGTAAGCCTGTTTTATGGAACGTGGTTCCCGATGAACAGGAGATGAATTATGAAGAGTATGTATCAGCACTATTTGCTGATGGAACATTACAGCGCGATGAGTGGATAGATCTGGGCGGATTGGGATCGCTGTCTGCTGAAGAGTATTTTGGTGCCAGCCTGTGGCAACTGTATAAAAGTATCGACTCGCCTTATAAAGCAGTGCTGAAAACCTTGCTGCTTGAAACTTATTCGTGGCAATACCCGCAGTCACAATTGCTGGCAATAGAAATTAAACAGCGTCTGCATAATGGTGAACTGGACTCTTTCAGTCTGGATGCTTATTACATGATGCTGGAAAGAGTGACCACTTATTTACAGGCGATTGGTGATGACGCCCGTCTGGATCTGGTTCGTCGCTGTTTTTATATGAAGGTTTGTGAACGTCTGTCGGAATCTACAGAAACTATTCCAGCCCAAGGTAACTGGCGGCGGGAAATTCTTAGCCAGTTAACTCGTGATTGGGGCTGGGATACAGAGCGAATGCAGATTTTAGATAATCGTGCCAACTGGAAAATTGAACGCGTCCGCGATGCTCATAATGAGCTGCTGGATGCCCTGATGCAAAGCTACCGTAACCTGATTCGTTTCGCCCGCCGTAATAATTTAAGCGTTAGTGCCAGCCCGCAAGATATTGGCGTGCTAACCCGTAAGTTATATGCTGCCTTTGAGGCGCTACCGGGTAAAGTTACTTTAGTCAATCCGCAGATATCACCTGACCTGTCAGAAAAAAATCTCACATTTATTCAGGTGCCCATTGACCGGGCAAATCGTGCCGGATGGTATTTATATAATCAGGCACCACAGGTTGATTCTATTATTGGCCATCAGCCGCTGGAATATAATCGCTACCTGAGCAAACTGGTGGCCTGGAGCTATTTTAATGGTTTGCTGACGCCGGATACGCGCCTGCATGTTAAAAATAGCCAGTATTGTAGCGATGAAAAACTTCAGATGTTTGTTGCTGATATTGCTAAACATTTCCCATTAAGGGTACCGGCCCCGACGCCAAAAGCGCTATACAGCCCCTGCGAAATTCGACATCTGGCACTGATTGTTAATCTGGAAAATGATCCGACAGAATCTCTGTTGCAGCAAGATACTCCACCGTTTGACCTCGGTAAATTGGATGTATTCAGCTTCGGTAATCAGGAACAGTGCCTGATTGGTAGCGTAGATTTACTGTACCGTAATTCATGGAATGAGGTTCGTACTCTGCATTTCAGCGGCAGTCAGGCGGTGATTGAAGCGCTGAAAACTATTCTGGGTAAGATGCATCAGGATGCGCTGCCGCCTGAATCAGTAGACGTCTTCTGTTATAGCCAGCATCTACGTGGGCTAATTCAGACGCGTCTACAGCAGTTGGTATCAGAATGCATCAGCCTGCGTTTATCCAGTACCCGTCAGGATTCAAACCGTTTTAAAGCATTGCGTCTTGCAGGGCAAACCTGGGGTTTATTTTTTGAACGCCTGAGCGTATCAGTGCAGAAATTGGAAAATGCCGTCGAGTTTTATGGTGCGATTTCCAACAATAAGCTGAACGGTATTCCGGTTCAGCTAAAAGCAGGTCAGGAACATTTACCCGAAATTATTGATGGCTCTGCCAGTGAAGGGATTATTCAATTCTTCTTTGAAGATACGGATAAAGGATTCAATATCTATATTCTGGATGAGCTAAATCGGGTTGAAGTCTATCTGAACTGCCAGGGGTGCATTGAAGAGCTGGTATGCGACGTTAGCCGTTTCTACGCCTCTTCCCATGAACGTTTCACTTACGGTTCGGGCTCGGTCAACTTTAACCTGCCGCAGTTTTATCAAATTATTCAGTCAGAGGGAGAAGCGCGAATTATCCCTTTCAACAGCAATTCAATTTCACCGTTGAGTGCACCATCGGTGCCGATCACTAAAAAAGATATTCTTCTTAGTCATACTTTCTGATTTGCATTCTGGTAATGGATTATATATTTTCTAAAAATTACCCTTATTTTTGACAATAATTAATTTCTGTTAATCAGTTAGATATTATACATTTCTCAAAAAAATCGATGTCATTGGTGAGACTGATTTTATCCGACTTGATAATGACTAATATTCCCCGAAAACTATATTCTGGTAGCTTATAAGTCTTTATATATTGAGAATGTAATGTTTCTGTACATGTTGTGGTTTTAATAAAATTTAATGATATTAATTTATTGCATATTAGTGATTGAAACTACCGACCTAGTAAATATGTCAGGATTGATGGGCTTTATATTTGTGTGCTTTAATTATGCGAAACCATAATGATTCTGAGTGTAAATAGCTGTTTAACATACTGCATGTAAGAAGGGAATATTAAATATTTTTAATATTCATAAATAAGGATGTTACTTAATGGATACTGGCTTATATTTCTCATGTAAAGTTGGAGATTTGCCTGAATCAACCTTTGATGTCGTTGATTTTACATTGGAAGAAGCGTTATCGACCTTGTTTAAATTGGAGGTTCAGGTAGCTAGTAACGATGCCAATATAAATATGGATGAGCAACTTTTACAGAAAGCATCTCTCACTATTAAGGTTGATGGTCAAGTAAAACGCACCATTAATGGCATTATTGAAGAAGCATTTCGTGGTGACAGTGGTTTTCACCGGACTTATTACACTTTCTCTATCCGTCCGGAACTCTGGTTATTAACATTAACTCAAGATAACCGAATTTTTCATTTCAATTCAATTCCAGATATTCTGGATCAGCTATTAAAAAAATATAATATCAGGTTTGAATCAAAGCTGATTGACTCACATAAGCAGTGGGAATATACCACTCAACGTAATGAAACAGACTATGATTTTTTTAGTCGTCTGGCAGCTGAAGAAGGGATAGTTTTCTGGTTTGAAGAAAATCAACTGTTTTACAGTGATAGTCGTACGGGTATGACAGGTGGCGAAAATCTTTTATATAACGCCCATGCCCAAAGTGCTAACCGGGAGTCGGTTATCCATAAGCTACAGTATGGTGCCCGAATGAAGCCCAATGCTGTTCACCTGAAAGACTATAAGTTCTCTCATCCGGATGTTGGACTTGACTCCAAAGTTAAGCAGCCCGGCAAACGCCCATTATTTACTATATATGAAAGCTATGGCCGTTATGATGATGACGGAGTGGCTCAACAGTATGCTAAATATCGTTTGGAAGCTCATCAGGCAAATAGCTTGTCTGGTCAGGCTGAAAGTAATTGTATTCAAATGATGCCGGGTAAGATATTTACTATTGCAGAACATCCGGCGGATGCCATTAACAGTAATTGGCAAGTTGTTAGTATCGTCCATCAGGGAACCTTGCCTCAATCAGTCGCAGAAGAATCTTCTGACGCTGTTGCGGTAATAACCAATCAATTTAGTTTTATTCCGGGTTCTGTTGACTGGCGAGCACCGTTTTCACCCAAGCCAACTGTATATGGTGATGAGACAGCTACTGTTGTTGGACCGGCAGGTGAAGAAATCTACGTGAATGAATACGGTCAGATAAAAATTCATTTCCACTGGAATAAATATGATGCACCTGATGAGAATGCATCTTGCTGGATTCGGGTATCACAAAACTGGAATGGTGACGGTTTTGGATTTCTATCCACCCCACGAATAGGCCAGGAGGTTGTTGTCTCTTATCTGAATGGTGATATTGACCAACCTATTGTCATGGGTACGACTTATAACGGAAAAAACAGCCCACCGCTGGACCTTCCCGCCGCTAAAACTCAAATGTCAATAAAATCGAAAACCCATAAAGGGGACGGTTTTAATGAATTACGCTTTGAGGATTCAAACGGTAAGCAAGAGCTGTTTATGCACGCACAGCGGGATATGAATACCAGCGTGCGTAACAACCGAACTACTGACGTTGATAAAGACCATACCGAAAATATTGGTCAGCATCAGACGGTTAACGTAACGTCAAATCAGAGCGTTAATGTGGGGGGGAATCAGTCAATTGATGTTAAAGGTCAGCGTACAGACCATGTGGTGCTGGATGAGACCGTCAACATTGATGTCAATCAGACAATTACTGTCGGTGCCGATCAAAAAATTGAGGTCGTGGGGAATCGTACCGATCATGTCAAAGTTAATGAAACGGTAAACATTGATGGCAATCAGGAAACCACAATTAAAGGAACGCATACCGTTAAGGTTTCCCAAAAACAAGATGTCACTATTACCGGGCCAGAAACTACAACTTACGAAAATACCCATAACTTCACCATCAACGGCGTGCAAACCATTACGGCTAAACAGGCAAGAAATCTGACGGTTAACGGCAAGCTAACTGAAAAATTTACTGCTTCTCATGACATGAATGTCACAGGCAATCAGAAAATTGATGTGACGGCAAAACAGTCAACACATGCCAAGGTAATTGATCTTAACGGCGATGATGAAATCAATATTACCTGTGGGGGTTCATCATTACAGTTAAAGTCAGATGGAACTATTACGCTGAAAGGTAACAAGTTTGTTGTTGAAATGGCGGATAAAATGAGTGTTGATGCAGGCAAAATTGAGCTTAACTAGAACTTATCAAATAAGGGAGCGATGATTTATGTCGGTTGAAATCAAAAATCCGGTTGAGCGAAAAATAGCAGAGATTGAACAGCGTTGGCTGGAGGCGTCATCAAATACTGATGCAAGATTATTCATCTGGCGGGTGCCTCAGGAATCCGATCGTTTGATCCACGGTTTCTTTGCTCTACAACAGCAATCCGACAATGAATACAGTACTCAGGATCTGTTTATCAATTTTCAGGAGCCTTACGAAATTGCCTATCAGTATTGTCACGCTATTGAGCAGGCATTTATTGAGCGTTATGAATTAACTGATATTGAAGGTGAAAAGTGGGCGTATTCTTCATTAACACCCTGCTATCGTTTTACTGAACTCAATGTTTTATTAGAGAGCTTTATTGCCCATCACGGTCAGTTTTTTCGTTATTTGACAATTGTACTTATGCCTGGACAAATCAGTCAGAGCAATGCCTTTATTACCTGGCTTGGTGAGTGTTTAGTCGCGCCAGTTATGGACCGAATTCGCTTCGTGGTTACTGACACTACTGAAGAAAAAGTCTGGCAGCCTCTGATTGATGACCATCCGAAGTTCACTCATCTTATTGAAATTAATATTGATGAAATGGAGTTAATGCGCCAGATCCTCAACGAATCTCCCACTACTGATGGTGTTGATATGTTGCGTTTCAGGCAACTGATGGTTGATACCTTTATCGGTTTAAGCAAAGGCAATACCAGTCAATTAGGTGTTCGTGCGCAAAAAGCCATTGATATTGCAGCGAAAAACAATTGGTTCGATCAGCAAGTTGTCATGTATAGCATGCTGGCTGGCGTTTATTTAAAAAATGCCGACATTCCTGATGCCGTTAAAAATTACAGGCTAGCGCAGCAGGCGGCGACAAATATTCCATTAGAGCCTCAGCAACTGCTTCTACAGACTCAAAGTCTGTTTGGTGAAGCGGGAGCCTGGTTTATGGGCAAAGAGTATTTACGTGCTTCTGAGGCCTATTATTCAGCAGCGCTTTTAGCTCAAAAACTTCCTCAACCACTCTGGGTTATTGAAGGGTATCGAGTGTCGGGATTTAGCCTGTTGGAAGCCAAAGTTAATGAACGACCAAATGAAGTGGTTGATCGCTATTACCATGCATTTATGGCAGGTATTGCGTTGCCTGCTGATGAAAGAATGCAAAGTACATTTATGTTTATTTTTCAGGATATTATGCGGTTGGTGGATAATTCTTGCGTCGAGAAGTTGGTTCAATTAGCTGAAGTTTATTATCAGCGTCAGGGTGAAATTATCGCATCAATTGAAGAACGCCAAAAATCACTGAGTTATCCACCATCAGCAAGCCAGATTGCACAATATGATGATGAGTTGGAACAACAAATGGTGAAGCTGTTCTATTTGGTGTTACAGGCTCGTGAAGATTTGATTGCTCAGGCTGACGAGTCTTTTAAGCAGCTTATCAGTATCGCCCGCTTTTATTCACATCCTTACTGGAGTGTTCATCAGGATATTGTCCACCCGTTTGATGAGCCGAAAGAAGAGTGGCTACCGTTAACAGATTATACGGCCACCATTGGAATTGAGGACGATGATGTACCAGAAGCATTTTATGCGTTACTCAAACACATCATTATTCCTGATAAAAACCAAGGAGAAGCGGCATGAGTTGGTTTACCAAAAAATGGCTAATCATGGCGGTACTGATACTTATCGCAATCGCTGTCAGTTATTTGTGTCCTGAATATGTAAACGAGTTACGTGTTTTTTACGGCAAGTTGGTCGGGCATTCTGATTAATCGATAAACAAAAAGGGATTTGTTGATGAATGGAAGTAAACATTTCGACCCCCAATTAGGCGTTGATTTTCATACTTATATTGTTCCCCCTTGTGGGGGAGTGATCAATATTACATAGGTTAAGGGAAAGCTGGATAAGTCCGACGCCTTTAATTGCAAGGCTTGAGGCTCAGATTGATAAAATCTTGCTATTGCATAGGAATGATTAAAACTGAGCTTTCTTGCGCTATTTATTGCATAACTATAAGCAGAAACTAAAAAGGTTTAAACAGGTTTTAAACCTTATTTAATTATCACTATAAATTCCGACCATACCAAACAACTTTCCCTATGATGCAAAAATCGTTCGGCGGGTTGTTCAAATCAACGGTAAATGACTCGTAAGCCGGGTTAGCGCTGGAAAACTTTAATATCTCCCCCGGTAATCGCTGGACTAGTTTTACGAATAAGTGACCATCGATTCTAAGTACATAGATTCCCTCTTTTGCGTCAACATCAGCATGATTAATCAAGATAACATCTTTATCATTGAGAATGCCTTCCATCGAATAACCCTGAACAGATATGACGGATAGTTGTTTAGGGTCTGCGCGTAGATACTGCTCAATCCAATACTTGCGAAATGCCATTAAAAACGACGGTTCCTCTGTTTCATTCCAAGCCCCATCACCCGCCGCCGCACTGACGTTATAACGGGGGATAAAAGCAAACTCAGACGTGACGCCGCTATCATCTTTAAACTTCGGCCCTTCACCAGTAGCCAGCCATTCTATTGAGACACCCGTGTATTTTACGAGTGATAACAGATTATCTAATGTTGGTAATGTAGCCCCTGTTAGATATTTGTGTAATCCACCATAAGAAATCCCCACATCTTTAGCAAATGCACGAATACTTTGTTTAGGGCCGATAAGTTCTTTTAACCTAGTTGAAAAACTGGTTCCTATTTCATCCGCTTTAATCGGAACATTGATTCCTTTTGGAGTCGCTAGTTCCTTTGGTTTGTAACTCATTGATTCTTTTCCTCAATTAAAGCTAATAATTTAAGATTAAAAATATTCACAAAAAGAACCATTAAAAGCTTGATTGGTTCCTTTTATTGATCAATACTATTATTACTTTGTATAAGAACTATGGGTTATTACTATGCATAACTGTACAGAATCGCAGAAATTGACTCCGAATGGAATCAATAATCTTATTGACTGGCACCCAGCGGATATTATTTCAGCATTAAAAAAACGGGGAACTAACTTATCAAGGCTTTCTCGGGAGTCTGGTTTAGGCTCTCGAACACTACACAACACCTTGTATCGTAAATGGCCCAAAGGTGAAATTTTGATAGCAAATGCTCTCAACGTACAACCTGATGTTATTTGGCCTAGCCGGTACTAATGGGGTTGTTATGTGGATTACTGTTGCTGATCTTGTTGGCTGTAAAGGACTTCCATCAACTGAAAGAGGTTGCCGGAAGTTATTGGATAAAGTAGCCCTCAATATGCCCGATATTCGCCGTAAAAAGGCAGGCTCAAAGGCGTTTGAATATGACGTAAGCTATCTACCTAGTAACATTCAGTCACTAATAGAACCACACTTATTAAAACACGTCATCACATCAAGAGCACCTCAACGTAATGTGGCAAAACTGGACACAAAAAAGACAAGTAATTCATCAACACTGGATTTAATGCGTCAGTGTCCTTCGCTGCTTGAAAATAAAATAAATGAACTCACAGATAACCAGCGTCAAATTGCAGACGCAAGAATGAGTTTAGCTATTGAAGTTCTAAGAATTGAAGAGCAAGCCAGTACAAGTCGAATTCGGGCTATTCGTTTCATCATTGAACAGGCTAAAGCGGCAACGTTACCAGAAAGGTTAATGCTTGCTGTGAATAGAGCAAACGCCCGAAAAGGTTCTACAAGAGTTATTGGTGAGCGTTCTTTAAATCAATGGGTTGTTGATTATTTGCGGGGTAAGGATGCTGCTGAACGCCTCGCATTGTTAGCTCCCGGACATCATAAAGCCAAGAAGGCTGTTGAAATATCATGGCTTCCGATGTTTCTCGCCATCTACCGTCAACCGAACGGGATTTCAATTGCTGAAGCATATCGTCAATTTTGTGACGAATGGGCGGCAGTATATGAGGGGCAACCCGCAATGCTAAATGTGCTTCCCTCTCTTGATGCGGTACACCGTGCACTAGCTAAACTAAAATCACCCGAATGAAAGGCCGTGTCACTGGTGCTGCTCTTCGGGCAATTCAAACCTATGTTAAGCGTGACTGGTCACAACTAACTGTTAACGATGTTTGGATCGGTGATGGTCACGGATTAAAAATGAAAGTGGCACACCCGGAGCATGGACAGCCGTTTATTCCAGAAGTTACGCTAATTATGGATGGTGTATCACGATTTGTTGTGGGCTGGAGTATCAGTTTATCAGAAAACACCATTGCGGTTGCTGATGCTTTACGGCATGGAATGTCCCGCAATGGGCTTCCATTGTTCTACTATTCAGATAATGGTGGCGGCGAGAAAAACCATCTGTTCGATGCTGATATTACAGGTATTTTGCCACGTCTTGGCGTTGGTCATGAAACAGGTATACCGGGTAATCCGCAAGGCCGAGGCATTATAGAACGTGCTCACCAAACCATTTTGTTTCGCATTGCTCGCCAGTTTGCAACCTTTCACGGCTCCAGTGCTGATCGTGATTCTGTCCGTATCACATCACGTCAAATCGTGTCCGCAGTTAATGCAAGAAACCAAGACAAAGAGTTATCGACAACCCAACGAAACGCACTTGCAAACTTGCCCTAGCTGGAATCAGTTAATAGACGCTATTGAAAACGGTGTCGAGTGGTACAACAGCCATCATGAACACAGCGAGCTACCAAAACGCAACGGACGTCATATGACACCTGCGTCATATCGCGCAGAACTGCTGGAAAAAAACGAGTTGCACTATTTGTCTGAACTTGAACTTCGGGACATGTTCATGCCGCAAGTTGTACGCGTGGCGCAACGTGGGTGGCTTTCTGTATTCAATAACGAATATTTCGCCGAAGAGCTTATCAATGTTGATGGCGAGCGTGTTTCTGTTGCTTTCGATATTCACAGCGCAGACAGGGTCATCGTTAGAAAACTGGACGGAACGTTCGTTTGTGAAGCTGTGTTCAATGGCAATAAGCGCGCCGCATTCCCTGTCGCCTTCGTTGAAAAAGCCAGAGCAGAACGGACGAAACGCCGCCTTAATCTGGTTGAAAAGAAAGCTGAGGAAATCAAAGCAGAGTTACGCCCGGTTATTGGCATTGAAGATAAAGACTTTAGCTCCCTGCTGTCAGGTGAGTTCCAGCATATATCCGAAAATCCAGAACCGATTTTTATGTTTGAGTCAGAGCGCGAAGAGTATCGCGCAAAACAACTGAAAACCGCGAGGTAATACCATGTCTTTAATCAAAAATGAGTTAACAGAACTAATGGTGAACAAGGGCTTTAGCCAAGCCAAAGTAGCAAGGGCTATCAGTGTTAGCGGTTCAACGCTTAGCCAATATTTGAGCGGTAAATATCCGGGCAATATTACGGCGTTAGAAACCGAAATCAGCGCTTTTATTGAACGTTGCAATGAACGTGACCGGTCACACAATATTACTATTACATTTGTGATGACGCCATCCGCAAAAAAAGGATTAGAACTGATTAAACTCGCCCATGAGTGCAAGGAAATCAACGTTCTTTATGGTGAAGCCGGACTCGGAAAAACCATGATTTTAAAGCGCTATGCGGAGGAAAATAAAAATACCGTCATTTTGATTGAGGCCGACCCCGGCTACACCGCAAAAGTATTGCTTGGTGAACTATGCCGCCAATTAAATTTATCTGTTGTTGGCAACTTGCATGACCTGATTGAAGCCTGTGTCGGTAAGCTCAACGGTTCAGATATTGTCCTTATTGTTGATGAAGCAGAACTCCTGCCATTTCGAGCGCTGGAAGTCCTGCGCCGGATTTATGACCGTTCCGGAGTCGGTGTCGTTCTTGCCGGAATGCCTCGTCTGATTTTGAACCTGAAAGGCAAACGCGGGGAATTAGTCCAGCTCTATAGCCGCGTGGGATTTGCCTTGAATCTTGGAAATAGCTTACCGCGTTCTGATGTGAAGGCTATCTCAAGCAGTGTTATTGACGAATTAGACGAAGAAACTGAAGACGCTTTCTTCACTGCATCGAAGGGAAATGCCCGGCGCTTATCTAAGCTGCTGCGTGGTGCTGTTCGTGTTTGTCGTATTAACGATATGAATATCAATGCTGCGGCTGTTCAGCAATTCGCACAAATGCTGATTAATTAAGGGGGAATCATGTCACAAGTTAATAAAAATAATGCAGTGTTCACAGGCTCATTACCGAAAGTTGAATCAGCTTTGTTAGAGCTAACAGCTCAAGGAATTAATGTTACTAACGTTAATTTATGCCAGCCATCCGCACCAACAATTCACGTTGAATATAGCCCGTCTCTGGCTCGGTTTATTACTGAACGAATCGCGGTTTATTACGCTTTCGGGTGTAAAGAACGCGGGAAATATAAACAAGCTCAATATCCGCTACATGGCTGTCGTGTGGTGTGGGTTGAGTATCATCATTAATCAATAAAACAGGTGAAATATTATGGCTAAAACTCCTAAAAAACGTCTTAAATCTGCGGCAGCGGTTTATGTATCTCAATCCCGAGATGATGCTATCGCTGATATTAAAAAGATTGGCGACATAACTCGCGAGCTAATTCGCACGGAAACTGAAATGAATGATGAAATTGGCACAATTACCAAGCGTTATGTACCTGTATTAGAGGGGTTCAAATCTCAGGTTGAAACCCTTCAAACTGGCGTTCAAACGTGGTGTGAAACTAATCGTGACGAATTGACCAATAAAGGAAAAACCAAATCAGCAAACTTGATAACAGGTGAAGTTCAATGGCGAAACCGCCCACCATCTATAACCATTCGGGGTGCTGAAACGGTCATTGAAAATTTACGTCGTTTGAAGCTTGAACGATTCATTCGCACGAAGGAAGAAGCAAACAAAGAAGCCATGTTGAACGAACCAGATATTGTTAGGGGTATTGCTGGAATTACAGTCAACACAGGTATAGAGGATTTTGTCATTGTTCCATTTGAACAGGAATCCCGATAATGACTAATCGTGCTTTTCGAATTGTTTCACAACGAGCTGTCAATGCTGAGAAGTCCGGCAACTATGCGGCAGCTTATACCTACTGGCACGACGCTTCCTTGTTAGCCGTTAAGCCCGTTAACGTTTGGCATGCAGAAACCCGCCGGGACTTTTGCGCGACCTGCAACCGTTACGGATGGGGGAAGAAATATGCGAGCTAAAGAGTTTAATCAAAAATATCCGATCGGTACTGGTTTTATTTATCAACCAAATAAAATTTTACGGGGTGGTCGTGCTGTCCGAACGCTCGACAAGGCCAGAGATTTAAGCAATTGCACCACCGTTGAAATTAATTGCGAACCGTATTGGGTGAATGTTGATTCATTAACGGCAATTTCTGGAATAACTAAACAGTAATATTTTAATCAATATTTAAAGGCATTTTAAAAATTAATTGGCGTAAACCCGCCGGGGCTGGCTTACGCCAAAATCTAGAGGAATAGCAATGAAAGACAAAGAAAAATACTTAGCCAAAATTAAAAAGTTATTGAATTTGGCAAATCGCAGCTCAAATGCAAATGAAGCAGCAAACGCATTAAGTCAAGCGCAAAAAATGATGAATCAACATGGTGTTACATCAACCGATGTTGAATTGTCAGAAATCGCGGAAAGTGCCAGTAAAGGTGCGCCATCTGATGCAGCGACAATGCCTCGTTATATGAGCTTATTGTTTGGGATGATATGTCGAGCTTTTGGTGTTGATGGCTATTGGAGTTATCGAATTTCAGGTAAGTATGGAATTCCAAAACGCATCGCTAAATTTATTGGTGTGAATGAACGACCACAAATCGCAGCTTACGCCTTTGATGTGTTATCGCGACAAATAAAACGCGCTCGTAAAGAGTTTTTAACCACACAAAATAAACGAATTAAGACCAGCACAAAAACAGCCCGAGCCGATCAGTTCTGTGAAGGTTGGATCTCCGGTGCCTATAAAGCGGTAACGCCATTCATTATCCCTGATGATGAAAAAAACTTAATGGCTGTTTACATGGATAAACTTACAGAAGAACACAATTTAAAGGAAGGAAAGACCCGAGGCGCAAAAGATTGTCGGGGAAGTGATGACGCTCGCTTTTCTGGTTATTTAGCTGGTCGTGACGTTAAGTTACATGCAGCAGTTAACGGGGCAACCAATACTACTGTGTTATTGGGGGATTCATTATGACATGGCTTTGCACAGTATCAGGCCGTCAAGTTGATTACCTGAACCCAACCGCAGACAGTATCGATATTTCTGATATTGCACAAGCACTGGCCCATACGTGCCGCTATTCCGGACACGTTCGGTCATTCTATAGCGTTGCTCAACATTCCGTCATTGTGAGTCACATTGTACCAGAGTCGTTCGCTCTTGAAGGTTTGTTGCATGATGCCGCCGAGGCTTATTGCTGCGATATTCCCTCACCACTAAAACGCCTGTTACCTGATTACAAACGCATAGAGAATCGCTTTGATTGGGTTATTCGTGAAAAGTTCGGATTACCTTTACTCCCAAGCCATGAAGTGAAACAAGCTGACTTAATCGCACTGGCAACAGAGAAACTCGATCTCGGAATTGACCCACATAGAGAGTGGCCCATTTTAAACAACGTTGCTGCTATGCCCTTCAATATTGTTCCGCAATCCTCACACGTCGCAGAGGTGCTATTTATGGCTCGTTTTCGTGAGTTGTGCGGCGAACCATGCACAGGAACAGATTTACAAACCCTACAAGCGTTTGTCGCTTGCGATGGTGATGACGGCGAAGGTCAACGGCTTAACGAAAAGTTAACCAGTTTGATTAATTCCGCAGTGGAAGAAATCAAACATTATCGTTATGGGGTGAATAATGGCTAACCTCATTCAATTGATCCACATTGGAAAAAATGCGTTGCAATGGTCTGATGATGTTTACCGGGATGTTTTATACAGAATTACGGGCTGCACCAGTGCAAAGCAATGTAAGCCCGAGCAGCAACAGAAAATCCTTGATTACATGAAGGAGCAAGGCTTTACCCCAGAAAAGAAAAAAGACCACGGACGCCGCCCTAACGTTTCCGCCGGACGTCAGCGGACATTAAATAAAATCGAAGCTTTACTCACTGATGCTGAACGTTCTTGGGGGTATGCAGAAAGCATGGCGGGTCATATGTTTAAACAGCCTGTTATTGAGTGGTTGACCGACTCACAGCTAACAAAGCTTATGCAAGCTTTGATTGTTGATGCACGTCGCCGGGAGGATAAGCGATGAATCTTGAAGAGTTAAAAGATTTCTTGCCGGGTAATATTCAGGAAGCCGCCGAAATCATCGGATATCCGGCAACGTTGAAGCTGGTCGAGAAATTGGGTGGAATCACTTTTCCGTTTAGTAAGGGAGTAGGCGCATTCGGTAAAACCCGAATTGCACTGTTAGTTCAGGCCATTGGGAAAGATCACGCAGATAAGTTAATGTCACATTTCGGCGGAGAAGATTTTTATATCCCTCGTTGTGCGGAGGCACTACGCGAACACCGTAACCGCCAATTTTTATCCGCATTTGATGATATGAAGAACGCGGGAGAATCAGCATCAATGAGCCTGACAATTCTTTGCCCTCAGTTTGGTTTTTCTGATCGTTTTGCGTGGGAGTTATTAAGTAAGTACAATCGCACCGATGCCAATAAACAAGACACCTTATTTTAAACGGAGTTAGCGCCATGAAGTTAAAGGTATTCGCAGCCACAACATTGTTAATCAGCCCATTGTTATTCGCTGGTCAGGTTGATAACTCCGCGATGGTTAAGAAGTATCATGCGCAGTTAGAGGATGTAAAAAGTCTTTTAAATGAAACAATAGTAACAACAGTCCTTAGTGTTCATATTGCTGATGCTTATCGACAGTTTGGCGGCGTTCTGCCAGAAGTTACCGCACACAGCAAGCACATTCAACGATTGAAAGAAGATGCCGAACATTTGTTCGGGAATGCATTAACTGAGACGCCATTTCCAAATTGTCGAGAACTGGTTTATGATGCCGACAAGATATGGGGATTGCGGTTGGATTTAGCGAAAACCAACAAAACACCGGGCAAAGAGATATCTTCCGCCGAGGATAAGTTTGTGAAAGCTCAAAGCGCATGTGTTAATGAAATTAAAACACCGCCTCCAGCAAAAAAAGACGAGTCAAAAACGGCGATTATCGATATAACCTCTTAACCCCCTGAACCCCATCACACCGCCTAAAACCACATAAAAAGTAACACTAACACCATCTTTAATCAGATGGTGTTTTTTTATGTCATATATCAACCGAATTGTTATCCACTGCGCCGCGACTGCCAACGGTCGCCGCCTCGCCAATGCTCGGGAAACTGCCGCCGCTGTTATTGACCGTTGGCATAAAGACCGGGGCTTCCGTCGTTCAACGCCGTTCGTTAATGAATTTAGTCCCGGCCTGCGTCATATCGGTTATCACTTTGTCATTGATACAAATGGAACCGTTGAAAAAGGCCGGGCAATTGGTGAAACCGGCGCTCACGCCAAAGGCTACAACACCGGCTCAATTGGTATTTGTCTTGTAGGTACGGATAAATTCACGCAAGCACAGTGGGAAGCACTGGCGCTGCTTTATGCTGATTTAGTCGAAAAGTATCCTCGCGCCGTTGTTTGTGGTCATCGTGACCTGTCCCCCGACCTGAACGGCGATGGGAAAATCACATCAAACGAATGGACAAAAATTTGCCCCGGCTTTGATGTTGCCGGTTGGCAAGCCCTTTTATTGTCGCCTCGCTCTGAATGGGTTTGCGAGGAAAAGCCATGAGCAATCAGAAATACCAGTCCAAAAGTGATATGACATCAATAACTGAGCGTCTGTTACAGCTCATTACCAATCCGGGAAGCGGACGGCTTTCAACCTCCGATACGTTGTTAGTGGGTGCCTTCGTGGCATCAACTATCGTGTTGATTTATTGCACCTTTACTGACCATTTAACTGAGTGGCTTTTCGCCGGATATATGGCGGCATGGGTTGTCCAGTCTCAAGCCTCAAAGCAAGCCGCTATTAAACGTGATCGGGAGGCTGGAAACCATGAGTAGCTTTCTTTCATTTGTGATGAATCACAAAGCTGTCTTTATCAAACTCACTATCAGTACCTTGCTCTTTGGTGTTGGCTGGGTTGCCGGGGCGAAGGTATCTGCCATAGCTCATAACATGACGCTTAATGACTTACAGGCCAAACACGCAAAAGCTGAATTGCAATGGGAGTCTGAGCGGAAAGCCGCCGCAGAACGCCAAAATCGGGCGTTAGATGCTGCCGTTCAAAAGCAACAGAACGCCACCACAGAAAGTCAGCGAATAACAGCACAACTGCTGGAGACACAACAGCAGTTATCAAAAACTGAACGTGAACTTAAAAAAAGGATTAATGATGCGACTAAAAGTGATGGGCGCAATTTTAATGGTATTGGCCCTTACAGCTTGCAACTCTACCGCGCCGCGCTCGGATATCCCATTGATAGTCGATGTTTGTCCGCCAATACCAGCGGCGCTACTGATTCTGCCAGTGAAACCACCTGCCCCGGAGCCGGGTTATCACCAGAAGATATCCTCGATCATATCACCGACTACGGCACCTACTGCCGCACAATCGAAAAGCAATTAATCAGCATTGAAAGTTGGGAGCGCAATAAATGACTGTTGATATTGCATTTCAAATTGCGCTAGCGCTTGCCGGGGTGTTCGGTGGGATATGGGTTAAACGTTTACAGGATGATATTAGCCGACTACAGAACGAACAGCAGGCATTAAGAAAGGAACTCTACGAACGCTACCAGCTAAAAGAAGAAGCCCACAAAGACGTAGGCTCCATCAAAGAGTTAATCGGAGAGCTGAAACAGCAACTTAACCGCATTGACAGCAAACTCGACAGGAAAGCTGATAAATGAGTAAAGCAAAAAAGACCAAGCGCTTAACCAGTCGGAGCACTGCCACAGAACTGGAAGAGTTACGAAGCATTAGCGCCCAATTAAACCGGATAGAAAGTCGTATTGACGCCATCCATCCGGCATCAGTGAAAAGCGGTACCATTGCCGGAGCTGTGGCGGGTGGTATGTCCGGCGGTCTGGTGTATGCCGCCATCGAAATTATTAAAACAATATTAAAGGTTTGACGTAATGGCGCACCCACGCGAAACAAGAGACAGGCTCCGCCGTTCCTATGTGTTTGATGGGTTATCAATGGAGATTGCCGCAGCACAACTGAGCGTTTCATTTGCAACGGCTCGCCGCTGGAAAAAAGATGCGCTCGACAAAGGGGACGATTGGGAGAAACAAAAGTCCGCGCACATGATGGCAGGAGGTGGGCTTGAGGATGTTTCGCGTTCACTGCTCTCCAATATGGTTATTCAGTTTAAAAGCACGATGGAAGCTATCAACGGCTTTGATATGTCTGTCATTGAGCCTGAAAAGCAAATGCCTTTGCTGGCAAAGCGCGTCGAAATGCTGGCAAGCCTCGCAGATGCTTATAACAAAAGCATATCAGCCAGTAAACGCCTGTTACCTGAAACCAGCCAGCTAGCCCTATCTCTGGAAGTTTTACAAAAGCTAGGTGTATTTATTTCAGAACACTACCCGCAGCATTTGCAAGCCTTCGCAGAAGTCCTAGAACCGTTCGGCGAGGTGATAGAGAAATCCTATGGATAAATTTAACTATACCCCTGAACGATTAAATGTATTGTCATCTGGAGGCGGTACACAAAGTAATGCGATTATATGCCTAATTCATGCTGGGGTACTGCCTAAGCCTGATATCATCGTAATGTCTGACACCATGCGCGAAGCGTCAAACGTCTTCACTTATCAGCGCGATCACATCGCGCCGTTATGCGATGAAATAGGCTTGGAATATGTAATTATCCCTAAGTCAGATTATGCCACCCATGACTTATCTATATCTCCCGCACATGCGCCTTTACCGGGCTATTTCACCGAAATGAACGGCAGAAAAAAGACAGGTTATTGCTCTGGAAAACAACCGGCGTTTTGTTCGGACAAATGGAAAAAGGAAGTCATTCAACGCTATTTAAATCAACGCTATGGTGAGAAGTATTTAACCCGACGTGGTGTGGATATGTGGATCGGCATATCCGTTGATGAAGCAGCCCGCCGCGCAAAAACGACTAAGGGAAAATGGCGTCGCCGCTATCCACTCATTGAACTGAACATCACTCAACCGCAGTCAGTTAAACTGGTTGAGGATTACGGCTTACCAACGCCCCCACGCTCACTGTGTTGGATGTGTCCAAATCGGTCTGATGATATGTGGTTATGGATGCGAGACAATGTCCCGGAGGATTTCGAACGCGCTTGCCTGCATGAGCGCGAGATTCAGAAAAACTGGCCTCATTTATGGCTCACAAAATATGGCGTTCCGCTTGCTACTGCCCCGATATCGAATGGGGTAACTCATGGCTAAGAAATTCTCTATCCGCGAATTTAAAAAGAATCTGGCGGAGTATGCCGCCAGCGTTCGTCGAACCATTGAGGCTAATTGTGTAGGCTTTGACCCTGACCCGCTCGCAGTACAGGAGCGCCGGAAGTTAGTCAATGAACCGGACAGCGGCTATGAGTATTTCGTTAATAACTACTTTCCACACTATGTCCGCCACACCGACAAAAGCGAACTACACAAGCACCTGTTTAAGCGACTGCCTGAAATTGTATGTCAGTTATTAGGCCAAAATGATGCTATCGCCGCCCCGCGTGGTGAGGCAAAGTCAACGCTCGTCAGTCAATTATTTGTGCTCTGGTGCATCATTCGGGGGATAAAAAAATACCCGGTTATCATAATGGACAGCATCGACCAAGCTTACCCTATGCTAGAAGCCATCAAAGCCGAGATTGAATTTAACCCACGAATAGCAATGGATTTCCCCGAGATTGCCGGAGGGGGGCGCGTATGGCAAGCCGGAACCATTGTGACCCGAAATGATGTTAAGGTCACTGTTGCGGGTAGTGGTAAGGAAATTGCGGGGGCTTCGTCATGGTGCTTATCGTCCAGACTTGGTGGTGCTGGATGATATCGAAAACGACGAACAGGTCAGAAACCCGGAGCAGCGCGAGAAGCTGGAAAACTGGTTGAAAAAAACCGTGATGCCGTTGGGAGCCGCAGGGGGCAAGCTTGATATCGTCTATATCGGAACTATCCTGCATTACGATTCCGTATTAGCCCGGACGCAGAAAAACCCACTTTGGAAAACAGCCAAGTTTCAGGCCGTTATTGACTGGCCCGATAGTATGGATTTGTGGGATAAGTGGGAAGAAATACTCCGCAATGACAGCCCGGAAGCGGCAGAACTGTTTTATAAACAGAACGAAAATGACATGCTCAAAGGTTCCCGCGTTAGTTGGGCGGCTCGTCCGCTGTATGCCCTGATGTTGATCCGCGTTCGGGATGGTCATTCAACCTTTGACAGTGAGTATCAAAACGACCCGGTATCCGGCGAAGATGCCATCTTTAAAGGTTGCATTAACTTTTGGATTAACCGTTTAGCCGAGTGGGTTTTCTATGGTGCCGCAGATCCAAGTTTAGGGTTGAAAGGCGCGGGTCGTGACCCGTCAGCGTTACTTGTTGGGGGAATGAATCGGACAACCGGCATTCTGGACGTTGTTGAAGCCTCAATTAGAAAGCGGCTCCCGGACAGGATTATTGAAGATATCATCACGTTTCAACTTGAATACGGTTGCGTCTTATGGGTTATTGAAACCGTACAGTTTCAGGAATTTTTAAGAACGGAACTGGTTAAACGCTCCGCAGAACGCGGCATCCCCGTACCGGCTCGGGCTGTAATACCGCACACAGACAAAATATTGCGAATTGAATCCCTTCAACCGCATATGGCAAACAGCTTGATCCGTCTCCATCCATCACAAAAGACATTAATTAGCCAGCTTGAGCATTTCCCCAAGGCCGATCACGATGACGGGCCAGACGCCCTGCATATGCTGTGGGCGGCGGCGCAATCAGGCATCGGCGGTCAGTTCAAATACACGCGTGTACCCGGCAAACGCGGCTCGCGATTCGGCTCTAAGGGGGCTGGTAAATCATGGCAGTATCTAAGATAGTGGATGCTAACGGGCGTCCGTTCACCAAAAAGGATTTAAAGAAAACACAGACGGCAGAAATTGCCGGGCTGCGTCATTCGTTCACCGAGCACCCCTCAAAGGGACTGTCGCTGCAAAAGCTGGCCCGCATCATGGAATCCGCAGAGCAAGGCGACCTAGCAGCACAGGCAAGCTTATTTAACGATATGCTGGAGCGTGACGGTCATATCTTTTCAGAAATGCAAAAACGCAAAAATGCATTGTTAAAACTGGATTGGAATATTAATCCCCCCGAAGATGCAACCCCGACGGAGAAGACGTTTGCAGCAAAAGTCGCGAAATGGTTTAAATCAATTCCTGATTTTGAAGACGTTATCTTAAATGCGTTGGATGCTATCGGTCATGGTTTTTCCGCACAAGAAATTGAATGGGAACAGTATCAGGGCGACTGGCTACCAAAGAAACTGCATTACAGAAAACAGACATACTTTAAAACCACCACGGAAGACGGCAACACTTTACTATTAAATGACTCGATTGAAGGTTCCCCGCTATGGCCTTTTAAATGGTTTGTCCATAAGCACAACGCAAAATCGGGCGATATTGCAGAGTCAGGGTTTGTCCGAGCGCTAGTGTGGCCTTACCTGTTTAAGAATTTCGCTATCCGTGATTTAGCCGAGTTTCTCGAAATTTACGGCCTCCCGGCCAGAATCGGAACCTATCTTCAAGGCGCTACCGAAGAAGAGAAAGACGCGCTACTCGAAGCGCTGGTTACATTGGGCCATGATGCCGCCGGGATTATTCCTTCCGGGACGGAAATAGAGTTTCAATCCGCCGCCGAGGGACAAGCGGCAAACTACGAAGTCATGATTAATTGGTGTGAGCGAACACAATCAAAAATCATTCTTGGTGCAACGCTCACCAGTCAGGCCGATTCACGCTCAAACACGAACGCCCTTGGCAATGTGCATAACGAGGTCAGGCATGACCTGACGGTCGCCGATGCCTGCCAGTTGGAAAGCACGTTCCGTGAACTAATCTTGATGTTATGTCAGCTTAATTGTGGTGAGGACTTCGACGAACGTCGGTTGCCCCGGTTTGTTTTCGACACACGAGAGATTGCCGACTTAGTAAAACTCGCGGACAGTGTGTCGAAACTGGTTGACGCCGGGGTCGATACAATCCCGGTATCATGGGTGCATGAAAAAACCGGTATTCCTCTACCTAAAGACGGTGAACCAACATTAAAACGACGGGATACTATCAATCCGGTTGCGTTATCCCAACGATATAAATCGTTTGCAGCACTCAGCCAGAAAGCCGACGACGATATCGATCAGGCACAATCCGTGCTTGATGATGCACCGGCGGCCCCTGATGCTGTTAATCAGGCTATGTTAAAGCTGATTGCACCAATGGTCACAGCATTGCAACAGGGACAAACGCCGGACGAAGCGCTCGACATTATCGCCGCCAGCTACCCGTTATTGGATGACAAAGAGCAACAACAACTACTGATGCAAGCCATCTTTGTTGCTGATGTATGGGGGCGGCTCAATGCCAACAGCTAACGGCGTTGATTTAAGCTACGTAATCGGCGTGCCGCCCGCAAAGGCTATCGAATATTTCGAATCAAAAGGCTATGCGGTTGGTTTCAACTGGCATGATGTCGAAGCCAGCGCCCACGCAAGCGCCTTCACGGTTGCCGGAATCCTCAAGCAAGATATTTTAGAGGATATCCGAAACTCATTAAACGAGCACCTAAAGAACGGCGGCACGTACAGTGATTTTCAAAAACAAATTATCCCCATTCTTGAGAAAAAAGGCTGGTTGGGTTCGGGGCTGGTTGCCGATAGCGACGGCGTGTTGCAAGGTAAGCGCATACAGCCGCGCCGATTAGAAACTATTTATCGAACCAATATGCAGGCGGCCTATAATGCCGGGCGTTATCAGGAACAATTATCCAATAAGGACAGTCGCCCTTATCTGGAACGTGTCGCCATTGCAGAACGCGCCCGGCGCACCTGTCGCTAAATGGTTTTATTGCTCACATTGACGACCCTATATGGGCCATTCTTTATCCCCCCGATGGTTATCGCTGCCGCTGTCGTTGCCGTGCTCGCTCGGGTCGTGACGTCGAGCGCTTGGGGCTAACGGTACAATCCAGTGAGGGACTATTGGTGGAGGTGTCGCAACCGTGGGGAAATGGTGAAACGCGCACCGTTACCGCGTTTAAAAATCCGCATGATGGCAAACTGTACACGCCGGACGCGGGATTTGGTCACAATCCCGGACAAGGCTATCTGTCATCATTGGGACAGCGTCTGCTTGATCGTGCCACCGTCGCAGATGTCCGCCTTGCCTCAACGGCGGTCAATGAAACACTGAAAAACCCGGCGTTATTAAACGCTGTTTCAAAGGATGTTAAAACGTTTATTGATAATACGTTAATCAATAAGCAAGCCAAAGGAATGCAACGCCATGTCGGAGCGCTCCCAGCCTCAACACTCGACCGATTATCCGAAAAAGGATTACATCCTGAATCAGCCGTTATCACCCTGACGGATAATCATTTGTTAGAAGCTCAAGCGGGGTCAGCCAGTTTGCCTGCGACATTCTGGCAACAATTACCCGCACATGTGCATAAGCCGTCAGCAATATTATTTGACACACAACAGGAAACCCCAAAGTTGCTGTATGTTTTTGATATCGATGATGCCCCCGGAAAACATGTATTGTCAGTTGCAACCCGCTTTAAAAAGCGCGACACACCTCAAGTGAAATCAGACAGCCGGGCAAATCCTATCACTCATGCAGAAACCCTACCCGATGCCGGGACGTTACGTGGCTATGAAATTTTATTTGGTGAGGTGAAATAGATGGTCAGGATTGTTATTGATATCACCCGTGCTGAAAGTGCCTTAAACGATGTGCTCGACAGCCTCGAACACAGGGAACCGTTGATGCGGGAAATTAGCGGCATCATGGCGGATGCAGTGGAAGAAAATTTCGCACAGGAAGGCCGTCCCAAATGGCTACCAATAAAGCGGGACGGAAAAATCTTACAGGATAAGGGGCATCTTGCATCCAGCATCACACCGTTTTCTGATAATGATACAGCGGGTGCGGGGTCTAACTTGAAATATGCAGCAATACAGAATAACGGTGGCACTACTCGCCCACACGTTATCCGCCCCCGAAATAAAAAGGCGTTGGCATTTGGTGGGCGCTTTGCTAAAAAAGTTAATCATCCGGGGTCAAAGATTCCGGCCCGAACGTTCTTGAGTTTAATGGATGATGATTACGACGAAATAGAAAACACCGGGATAGATTATTTATCCCGGCCTTTTGATTAAATGAAAAACGCGCTGCAATTATCGTAGCGCGTTTTTTATGACAATTTGGTAGCGTTACATAGTCCACCCCACAATAAATCCTCCTGAGAGTTTTTAAACGACGTTTAAACGCGGTTGCAATGTCTCGTTTGAATGTGCAAGATAGATTTAATCATTTCCCCTCTTATAACACCCCCTGAACCCCATCACGCCGCCGCCGTTTAATCGGGCTGTCATCATGCCCGAATGAAACTAAAAATCGCCGCATTAACATTCGAACTTCAAGACGCCGGTAACACCATTCAATTACTCCCGGCGGGTAAGTTTCGCGCCACTGATGGTCGCCCGTTTGAGTGCGACGATTGGTTTATCGATGCCGATATCGCCGCAAGCTTGATTGCAAAAGCACAGGCAAAAGCGAATCGCCTCCCCATTGATTACGAACACCAGACATTAAAATCCGCGCAGAACGGCAAACCGGCCCCGGCTGCGGGTTGGTTTAAGCAGATGGAATGGCGCGACGTTGTTGGCTTATTTGCTATTGACGTGGACTGGACAGCCGATGCCGCAAAAATGATTGCGGCAAAAGAGTATCGCTATATATCAGCGGTATTTATCTATGACAAAACCACCGGGCGAGTAATTGAGGTGTTACATGCTGCCCTGACCAATACCCCCGCTCTTGATGGCATGGAAGAAGTAACCCTCGCGGCGGCGTCTTATGCTGCGGGCTACCTTGCCGACTTATCCCGAAACCCACAACTTAACATTGAGGATACAACCGCAATGGAAGACTTACTCGAACAGCTCCGCTGGATGCTGAACTTGCCCCTGTCCGCGACACTGGAAGAGGTAAAAGCAGAGCTGCAAAAGCTGATTGATAAACTTACTGACGGCGCAGGCACCACGGCTGCAAGCGTTAATTTAATCACTTTGTTACAAGAGAAAGAGCAAAAAATCACAGCGCTTTCTCAGCAAACAACCGCGTTAGCCTCGCAGGTTGCCACGCTATCAACCAACGTCCCACAAGACGTCGTTATTAAGCTGCAACATGAAGTTGCCGACCTGAAAGCCGATCGCGAAAAGCGCGCAAAGGATGAAATGGAAAGCGCGATTGTAGCGGCATTATCTGACGGACGCTTAACTAAGGCGCTGGAACCGTGGGCGCGTGATACTGCAAAAACCAATCCGGATGCGGTGAAATCCTTCCTCGCCTCTGCCAAGCCGATTGCATCACTTAATCAGATGCAAACTGACGGTAAAGATTTTGCTCAGTCAGATAAAACCTACGGGCTGGACGCTGACGCGCTGGCGATGTGCGCCACCTTAGGCGTTAGCCCTGAAGAGTTCGCCGCAACCATGAAGGGGGATGCGTAATGGATAGAAAAACCAGCTACCGGGATGGAGAAATTATTCCGGTTCAAATTGCCGCGAACACGGTTATTTATGCCGGGAATATGGTTTGCACAAACGCTGCCGGATTTGCTGTTCTGGCAAGTACTACAACGGGCCTGACAACCGTTGGCATGGCAACAGAATTTATTGATAACCGTGGCGGTGCAAACGGTGATGCTTTTGTCCTTGTGCGTCGGGGTAAAGCCTTCAACTTTGCGAATAGTTCATCCGCCCCGGTATCGCAAGCCCTTGTCGGCAAGTCATGTTATGTCGCGGATAGTCAGACTGTCGCGGCAACGGGAGATATTGTCGCCGGGAAAGTGCTTTTTATCGATGCTGACGGCATTTGGGTTGAGATTTAACAACGGAGAAATGAACTGTGACTATTAACGGTGGAGCAATTAAGAATATTTATGTTGGTTTAAAAACGCTTTTCCAAAAAGCATTTAAAGAAACCAACTCCGATTGGGAAAAGTTGGCAATGAAAGTCACGTCAACAACCAGTGAGGAGCATTACTGGTGGTTAGACCGCTTCCCAAAATTGAAAAAATGGATTGGCGAAAAAGTCGTTAAAGCACTGGGCGCGTTTAAATACACGTTGGTGAATGAAGACTATGAAGCCACCGTCGCCATTAAACGCAATCACATTAAAGACAATCAACTTGCCGGATATAACATTCAAGCCAGTGCGGCGGGTAAATCGGCGAAAGAATGGCCCGCTGATTTGGTTTTTGCATTATTGCCCGGTGGTTTCATTAATGAATGCTACGACGGTCAACCGTTCTTTGATACTGACCATCCCGTCGGCAAAAGCTTTGTTTCCAATAAAGGGAAAAAAGCCTTATCCGCTGCTACGGCTGCGGCAGCAAAAGCCAGTTACGGGGCAGCAAGAACGGCAATGCGAAAATTTAAGGATGATGAAGGAGCTGCGTTAAAAATTAAACCCAATTTATTAGTGGTTCCGCCAGCATTAGAAGATGTCGCCCGCACGATTTGTGAGGCTGAAAAGTTCGAGAACGGCGACCGCAACATCTACAAAGGCACCGCAGAAGTATTGGTCGTTGATGACTTGGACGACGACGCACAATGGTTCCTGTTTGATACTAATCAGATTATCAAACCTCTGATTTTCCAAGAGCGCGAAGCGCCAGAGTTTGTTAATCAAACCAACATAGACTCTGACGATGTATTCAATAAAGCAGAATACAAATTCAGTGTTGAGGCTCGCGGCGCGGCTGGGTATGGATTCTGGCAAATGGCTTACGGTTCAACGGGAGAGGAAGCGTAATGAAAGTTCGTATTACTGCAAAACGTGACGGCTTTTGCCGTTGCGGCATGTCGCACTCAAGCGAAGCAACAACCCACCCGGAAGGCACATTCACGAAAGCTCAAATCAAAGAGCTACAGGAAAGCCCACAACTGGTCGTTGAGTTATTGAAGGATGACAAGGAAGCCACACCACCAACGGATATCACTGCGTTGTTAGTTGCCGAGCGTCAGAAAATAGAAGACGAATATAATCGCCTGTTGGTGGAGGAGAGAACCCGACTGGCGGAGGAAAGCGCCGCTGCTCTGGAAACGGAAAAAGCCAAATTAACGGCAAGTCTCGAAGCTGACAAGGACGATAAATCCAAACAGAACGAGGCTGACACTAAAGAAGACAAAGCCGCGAACAAAGGTAAATAGCAATGTACGCACAGCGACAGGACATGGAAGACGTTTTTGGATTGAAAGAAGTTATCACCCTGACTGACAGAAACCGGCTGGGAGAGATTGACGACGTGGTTTTGCGAAAAGCTTTAGCGCGGGCCAGTTCTGAAATTGATAGTTACATCGGTAGCCGTTACACGCTCCCTTTGTCTGCTGACATCATCCCGGAGGCGTTAGTGGATCGTTGCTGTGATATCACTCGTTTCAAGCTCTGCGGAACAAGTGGCGTACAACTGACAGAGGAAATCCGGGCGCGTTATGAAGACGCCGTCCGGTACTTGGAGCAAATCGCGTCAGGCAAAATCAAACTAGGCACAGGCGGGATAGGCACAGCAAAGACCACTAACACAGTGAAATTTGCGTCCGGTGGTCGCCAGTTTGGCAGAGATAAAACCAATGGAGGTGCATTTTGAATCCAAGTGATATCGAGCATGCTATTTGTGAGCGTCTTCGGGCTGGACTCGGCAGGATGGTTGACAGTGTACAAAGCTATGGCGGCGAGCTGGATGGCAATCCGCATGAAATTATCCGGGTATTGCCGGGCGCGTGGGTGACGTTTGGTGGCATTCACAAGACTGAGAAAACCAACACTACCGGACGTAAATTTCGTGACCATGCACGCTTTGCGGTGATAGTTGCTGACCGAAACATCCGCAGCGAAACAGCCTCGCGACAGGGTGGCGTATTGGAAAGCGAAGTCGGAACAAACCTTCTTGTGACTGCCGTTCGTCGTTTACTGACTGGACAGTCATTGGGCTTAAAAATCTCTTGTTTGACTCCGGGTCGTGTTCGCTCGCTGTTTAATACACAGTTAGAACAACAGGCCGTATCAGCGTTCGCTTGCGAATTCGACACCAGTTGGTTCTATTCCTCATTGGACGATAGCCGATTCCCTGAAACCCCATTAAACCCGGCTGGCGAAGTAGACATCACGCATCCGGATTACCCGTTCACCCGTTATCGGGGTGCGATTGATGAGCCGTACCCGGACTTAAAAACCATCAAGCTGAAAATTGATGAAGTCAACACCCCGTTAAACCCTGACTTAGAAGGACAAGTCACCTATGACTAAGACATTAACGGTCATTGCTGCAACGGGCGTTGAAGTCCCGATGTATGCAGACCCTAAACACTATATTACTGATGCAGAAGCGGTCACGGTTGAGGATAACGCCTATTATCGCCGCTGTATTAAAAGCGGTGATTTAGTGTATCCACCTGCGCTGCCGGAACCCGAAGTCCTGACAGTCGCAACCGACAGCAAAGCCAAGAAAAAAGGGGCGACAGATGGCGAGTGATAACATTACGCTTGAACAAATCCCGGCAAGCACCCGTAAACCCAGCAAGCATATTGAATTCAATTTAAAACTAGCAGTAACAACGTTACCCACTAACCGTCAGACAGTATTAATCATTGGTCAGATGTTATCACCGATTGCCGGAACAATGGTGGCACCACTGACAACACAATATGTGTTTTCCGATGATGAAGCAGCAAGCTATTTCGGGCGTGGGTCGTTGGCGCATTTGATGGCAAAAGAAGCCATGACCGCGAATCCGTATATCAATTTAAGCGTTATCGGGGTTGAAGATGCGGAAGGAAGTCAGGTCGCAAAAGGTTCATTAAAACTGACCGGTACGGCAACCAATGCAGGCGTAATCAGCTTGTATATCGCCACCACTCGAATTGATATAACCAGTCGTAACGGTGATGACGCAGCAACGTTGATGGCGTCACTTGTCACCGCTTTAAATAAAAACCCTGACTTACCCGTCACAGCGGCAATCACAGCCGAAACGGTGACAATTACAGCTAAAAACAAAGGCGCATTTGGTAACGATATTATTTTGCGGGCAACCTCTACCGTTGCCGGAATTACCAGTGAATTAACGCCGATGGCAGGTGGACTGCTGGAAGTTGATATCCGCGATGCATTAGCGGCTATCTTCGCCGCACGATTTAACATTCTGGTTTGCCCGTTCTCGTCTGAGGATGCGTTAACCGCATTACGTGACCACTTGGACAAGGTAAGTCATCCGATGGAGCAACGTCCCGCGATTGGCGTTGCAGGTTGGCGTAAATCGTTTGCAACCGGAACCACACTGACCAAGAAAATCAACAGCGGGCGAGTCATGGTCGGTTGGCACAATGATTCAGCTCTGATGCCGTGCATTATTGCAGCAGGATTTGCGGCAGTGACCGCCAGCGAAGAAGATCCCGCCCGCCCGTTAAATGGCCTGCCGATTTTGGGGCTGGACGTGACGTCGCTTGAATCTCAACCGGGACGAACAGAACAAGAAGCCACGCTCTATAACGGCTTGACACCGTTAGAAGTTGGGCCGGGAGACAAAGTTCAAATTGTCCGGGCCATCTCAACATATACCGTTAATGATTCTGGAACGGATGATATCTCACTATTGGATATCACCACGATCAGGACTCTGGACTATACCCGAAAAGCGATTGTTGAGCGCTGGAGCCTACGTTTTCCGCGTGAAAAACTGAGCGAAAGAACCCCACCGAAAGTGCGTTCTGAAACGCTGGACGTTTTATTCCTGCTTGAACGATTAGAGATTCTGGAGAACGTTGAAGCAAACAAAGCTAAGTTGCTTTCAGAGCGCGACTTACAAAATCCGGGAACGCTTAACGTTAAGATTCCTGCGGATGTGGTTAACGGCCTGCATGTTATCGCTGGCGTTATCGACCTGTATTTATAAGGGGGGTTAAATGGCTGATGAATACGTCGGCGCTATCTCGCTGGAACTGGATAGTCGCGAAATCGAAGTCACCGAAGTTTCGGTCAATATACAAACAGGCCGAAAACTGGTTAAAACGATGAATAAATCAGGCCGTGCGAAGGGCTTTGCGCGTGGTGTTGAAGAAATTGAAATCGATGTTACCGCCGTTGTTCCGCTTGATGGTGAAGTCGATTGGAAAGGCATTGAAGGTGCGAAGATTACCACAACGCCAATCAGCGGCAGCGGTGGTAAACGAACGTCTTATCAAGACTGTTTTACAACCAGCGTTGGTCGTCAGTACACCGTTGATAATGAAGCTCGCATCAATTTAAAAATGAATGCACTACGTGAGGTTATCGAGTAATGAACGGTATACGCATAGCGTTAGATTATGGTGTTGAATTCGACGGTGTTATCCACTACGACTGTGAAGTCGGCTTGCCGACGGTGGGAGCTTCCAGTGCGGCGGTGGTTGAAACGGTAAACCGTTTCGGCTCAATGGATACGCAGGAAGCACAGACATTCTATTCTGTTGCACTCAAAGCCTATTCATTAATCAGTTTGGGAGATATCCCGAAAGAGGAAATCACCGGAGCACTGATTGATGCCGCCTTATTGGACGATGATTACGACCTGATTGTCGCTGCGATTAATGACCTGAAAAAAAAGCGCAAGCGCGGGAAGACGCGCTCGCCGGATACCGTCTCGCCGTCCTTGCCCTCGGACGATACGGAATCACCGAAGGCCAAATCGGGCGAATGAGCATGACAGAGCTTGAGGGATATCTTTCCGCGTTCGGCAAGTTAAACGGCAAGAAAACCTCTCGCTTACCTTCTCGGGATAAAGACGGACACACAAAGCGCTTTATATCAAAACGTCAGAAAAAAGGAGCTTAACGCGCCATGAGTAATCGAAACCTTGAAGTTGCAATGACGCTGACAGCAAACGATCGGGCATCAAAGCCGGTATCCGCTGCTGTTAGTCAGTTAGTCGAGGCGACAAGCAAAGCAACCAAGGCAAGCGAAAAGCAAGGCGCAGCACAGACGAAAGCCGCTGCCGAGGGTGAAAAAGGTACAAAACAAGCATCCAAAGCAGCGGCAGAACTGGCAAACAGTATCGGTAAGACTAACCGAGCCAGTGAACAACAGGTTAATGCACAGCGAAAAGCCTCAGCCGAGGGAATTAAAACAGCCCGAACGCTAATGAGCGAACAACAAAAAGCTGCACGAGCAAGGGAAACTCTCGGCATTCGCTCTGAACATAGTATCCGTCGGGAAATTCAACAAACCGAGGCCGCTTATAATCGTCTAGCCCGTTCAGGCACCCTGTCTGCCCGTGAGCAATCCCGCGCTTACAATCAGATGCGCGGGCGTGTTGCTGAACTACGAAAAGAAATGCAAGGCGTTACCCGGTTACAGCAGATAAAAAACATCGGTTCTGGTGTGGCGCAAATTGGTGCAGGAATCACCGCAGGCGCAATGGTGCTGGCTCAACCGGTTAAAAATCAAATGAGTTTTGATCGCCGGGTTGCCATGATGGCAAATACAGCTTATGAAGGTGAAGGTATCGAAGGCCGTATTAAAGGCAAAGAAACACTATCTAAAAGCATTCGGACGGCGGTTGAGTATGGAGGCGGCACAAAAGAAAGCGCCGCCGAGGTGCTCGATAAGATGCTAGCATCCGGCGCAGTTAGCGCGGATTCTGCAAACAATTTACTCCCTATTTTACAAAAATACTCGACGTCTACCGGGGCCAGTACTTCTGACTTAGCCGGGATTGCGATTAGTTTAAAACGCTCATTTGGTGTTGAAGATAAAGACATCGAGAAAGCGTTAAACATGGCAATTGTTGCCGGGCAAGCGGGTTCATTTGAATTGGCAGACATGGCGCAATATTTACCCAACCATTTAGCCGCCGCCGGTAATGCCGGTATGAGGGGGTTAGATGATTTCGCAACGTTGCTGGCCTTTAACCAGACATCAGCAATTACCGCTGGCAGCAGCCCGCGAGAAAGGCGTTAACGCAATTGATGGTTTTGTCGGCATCATTGATAAAGTGGTCGCCAATGACAATCAATATCAGGCATTGCAGGAAAAATTAAAAACCGCTAAAGGGGCTGATCGTCTTGAAACATTGAACTCGATGTCCTCAATTTTGGAAGGTTCAGCCGTTGGTAAAATGGTTAACGACCAACAGGCACTAAAAGCCCTTATCGGTTATCGGGCCAACCGGGATTATGCAAAAGAAGTGACCGACGCGAGCAACGCTCAACGAAACCTATCCGGCGACCAACTGGCAGGTAATGTCAACTTTGAGGTGATTAAATCAACCAATGATTTTCAAACAGAACGCCTGAGCAATGCAAAAGATTTCGGCAGCATGGATGCCATGACGCCGCTATCAAATGCTATCGGAAAAGTATCTCAGGAGTTAAGCGATTTAAGCTTGAGATTTCCGGATTTTACCGCATGGGTTGCAGGTTCCACCGATGGATTAAAAGCGCTTGCCGCTGCTGCAATGGCTATCGGTGGCGCAAAAATGTTGTTAGGTAATGGTGGTTTGAGTGGTGCTGGTGGTGGCTTAGGTGGCCTTACTGGCTCCGGTGGTGGTGGCGTGATGCGGTTTCCAGAACGTTTATTAAACGCGACACAGGGAACCACAAACGCCGTTCCGGTGTTTGTAACCAACTGGCAGGATAACCAAGGCTCAGGTAATGACGACTTTGAAAAACCAGACCTTGATACAGGTTTATTAAATGGTGCGTTAGCATTGGTTACAGAGCAATGGAACATTGCGGAAGAGGCAAAAAGACAAGGTATTTCACCGGCTGAACTTGCCGCCAGGCGCGGCGAAGAACGCGGAGAAAAGGCCAATAAATGGTTAGAGGAAATTGGATTTAACCCGAATAAATTTCTTGAAGAAAACGTCTTTTCACCTGTCTCTGGTTGGTTCAACTCCCTTGTATCTGGCGGCAATGTAAATCAGCCTCCGGTTGTTCAGGAAACCGCACCCATTAACCTTAGTAATATAACGAAATTAATTGTTGATGGACGCACTCTGGCGGAAGTGGTTAACCAGCATAACGATATACAAAATAAACGTGGTTATGTGGGAGCAGAATTATAATGGCATGGTCTGAATATATGCTTGATGCTTCATTTCGGGGCGTTCGCTTTGATGTCATTCAGACGCGGGACTCTGTATCACGTTCGGTGGCTGTTCATGAATACCCTTATCAGGACGGCGGCGACGTCGAAGATTTAGGCCGTCAGCCTCGCAATAGTCGCATGACTGCGCTGTTTTGGGGTGATACTTACGAACAACAATTACAAGCCTTTATCGTCGCACTGGATACTTACGGAAGCGCTGAACTGATACACCCGATTTTTGGTTCAATGCCTAATATGCAATGTATCGAATACGGCATCGACCACACCGCCGACAATGTCGATCATTGCTATGTTGAGCTGGTGTTTCTCGAAGCTACCCCGGCAACCCGTTTTTTATGCAAGAGTTCACTCTGTCAAAACTGGACGAAATACGCAATAAAATTCAGGGGTTACTTGATGGGTTGCAAGGTATTTTAGATGCAGTTATTGCGCCATTAAAGACAGCACAAAAATACATGGCAAAGATTAAAGCGCTTGGCTCTGTCATGGTTAATATGGTGACGGTATTTCGTGGTGATATTGTTGGTTTTATCAGTAGTGTGAAGGATTTTATTAACTATCCGGGCGCATTTCTTAGCGACCTGCGCTCCGCTTTAGACTTAACCTCGTTGAGTTCAAAATCATCAACAACAAACAGTATTACCGCATATAGTGATAATACGATTTCAGACTGGAAAGAAACCAAATATCAATTAAACGCGATTGCGGCTATCCCTAACGCCATGATAACCGGTGAAACTGACGCGCCGGTCAGTATGCCTGCCGGTGCCACACTGGATGATATCAAAGAGCTAAACGCCATTGTGACTGCCGAAGTTGCCGCCGAGCTGACAAAAAATGCCGTAGAGATTTTGACCGACAAAGAACAGCTTGAAAAGCTTTCCCCTGATGACATCGAAATGATTGTGAATGATGTCCGGGAATCACTACAGAACGTTATTGACCAACATCGCGAACTGTACGAGCCTGAAATGCAAAGCGTCAGCAGTAGCCCGACAGATATTGCGTTGCGCTGGCAACCGGTCGTCTTGTCGTTAAAAGATATCGCGCTTGATGTACAAAATCTTGGCAATGCCGCCATTATGGCCCGCCCACCACTGGTACGCCGACGCATTGAGTCTGACTGTAATTTCCATTTACTCGCGCATAAGTTATACGGGGATTATCAACGCGCCGCCGAACTGTATCGGTTAAATCCTACTATCCGGGATTCTAATAATATCAAACAAGGTGATTTCATTTATGCCTACGCCAGATAATCAAACTCAAGACAATATCGACATTAACACGGTGAGCGTGATTATTAATGGGAAAGCTCACAGCAGTTGGACGCAATACAGCATCGACTCAGATTTTCTGACCCCTGCGGATGCGTGGAGCGTGTCTCTTGGTATCCCGGACGGCATTTTCCCGGATGATATCGCCGCAGGGATGCCCGTTACGGTTCAGGTTGGAAATGATACGGTTTTAGACGGTCGCATAGACCGCCGCCGCCGTTCTGTTCGTCGTGGTCAGACTACGCTATCGCTTAACGGACGGGATAAAGCCGGGATGTTGTATGACTGTTCCGCCCCCATATTTACCGCAAAACAACTGACATTAGAAGAAATTGTCGCCAGTATTGTTCGCCCTTTTGGTATTACAAAAATCCGTATTGATGCTGAGGCAACCACTATTAGCGACAAAATCAGCGTTGAACCGGGGGAGTCAGCTTGGGAAGCGCTGACCCGTGCTGCTAAAAATAGCGGCTTATGGCCTTGGTTTGACCCTGATGGGACGTTAGTTATCGGCGGGGCCGACTACACAATGCCGCCTGTAGCGTCGTTAATAATGCGTTTTGAAGGGGACGAAAATAACGTGATTTCAATTGATGAAACCACATCAATTGAAGGCAGTTTTTCTGAGTTAACGTTATTGGGACAAGGTCACGCGCAACGGTCATCGGGTAGCAGCAAAAGTAAAGATATTGGCATTGTTGATATCAGTTCCAACGAAAGCAGCAATAATGATTATGTGACCAGTTCTGCCGAAATTGGCTCACACAACATGAAAGTGGTTGTCTCTGACCTTGACATCCCATTTTATCGACCTAAAATCGCTACAGCAGGCGATATTGATAATATTGAACAGTTACGCTATCAGGCGCGAAAAATGCTTTCTGATGCGAAGCTGAACGCGTTTGATTTGGTTGTCGAAGTCAGAGGCCACAGAACGTCTGATGACGTTTTATGGTCGCCCGGACAGCGCATTCATGTTATTAGCGAACCTCACGACATAGACAGCGTCTATTTTTTGATGTCTCGCACGTTTATTGGTGGGCGCAATTCTGGCACCTATACCGTATTGGGACTTAAACAAGATGGTGTCTGGATACCAGATGCATACAAGAAAAAGAAAGAAAAACGCAAAGCAAAAAAAGGCAGTAAAAAAGGCAAGAAGGAGATAGGCATTGTCGACATTAGCTGAAATCAGTAAACAGGTTAACCGTCAATTAAACGGCATTAGACAGGCATTTAGAGGGGTGTTAACTCGCGTTAACAGTACTGGAGCCGCACAGGCTGTGCAGGCCGAAGCTCTGAACAATGAACCGTTGCAAGACGTCGAATATTTCCAACATTACGGCCTGACCAGTAATCCGCCTGCCGGAACGGCGGCAATCATGCTACCGCTGAACGGTAAAACGAGCTATAGTATTGTTATTGCGACAGAGCATGGACAATATCGATTGCAGGGTTTGAAATCCGGAGAGGTGGCAATCTATACCGATGAAGAAGCAAAAATTGTTTTAAAGCGTGGACGAATCATCGAAGTTGATTGTGATATTTACCGGGTTAACTGCCTGTCATTCGAAGTCAACGCCAGTGATAAAACAGATTTTAATACACCCATGCTGACTACTAGTGAACAAATGACAGCAAAAGCCAAAATCACCGGGCAAGGTGGCATGGCGATATCTGGTGGAAATGGCGGCGTAAGCGCAACTATTGACGGAACGTTAAAAGCCACGCAAGATATTGTCGCTGGAACCGTTAGCGTACAAAAGCATATTCACAACGGCGACTCCGGCGGCACAACCAGCCCGCCGAAACAATAAATTCCCCCCTGAACCCCATCAACCCGCAATTGTTTATCCATGCAGCCATAATCGCTGCATGGATATGCTAATTGACCCAAAAACCCGCGATTACAACGGCTGTACAACTGACACACTGGCGAACGCCGTTTATTTGCGCCTGATGACTCCGCTTGGTAGTTGGTGGGCTGATCCGACATTAGGGTCACGACTTCACGAACTGGAGCGGGAGAAAGATTTATCCAGAGTTTATCGACTGGCGAAACAGTATGCCGAGCAGGCATTACAACCGCTAATTGATGATAAACGCGCTCGCTCTGTTACTGTCACGACAACCCGCTACCGAACAGGACTTTTGTTATTAAACGTTAGCGTTATTGATGCGACAGACAAAGAACAGGTATTTAAACACCCGGTGAGGCTGACATAGTGCCGTTCTTAACCAAGACTTTTGCCACTTTGCGCGATGAATTGTTGCGCGACCTGAAAAACGGTATCCCGGATGCTGATATCGACCCGGATAGTGATTATTTTATCCGGGCATCCTCTATCGCCAGTCTTGTTGCCGGAATTCATCGCGATCAGGCGTGGATTGTTCGTCAAATATTCCCCGATACAGCGGACACGGAATACTTAGAACTACACGCCCGGACGCGTGGTTTAAGACGTAAAAGTGCTACTTTTGCGACAGGTTCAATCACGGTTACTGGTGAACCGGGTTCCAGCCTTCCTGCGGGTTCCGAAATTAAGCGTGAAGCCCGGTCATTATTTACGACCGACGATGCCGTCATCGCTGATGATGGCGTCATTAATGTTCGCATTCAAGCGTCTATCGCGGGGACTCAAGAAAACACCTCTGCGGCAATGAATGGGACGTTAGTTAGTGCGCCGTTCGGTGTCGATAGTACAGTCATTATTGAACCGCTATCCGGGGGAACTGATAACGAAACCGACGCCGATTTACTCGCCCGGCTCTTAGAGTTAATCCGCCGCCCGCCTGCGGGGGGGAATAGATATGATTTTAGACGCTGGGCGATGGAGGTTGACGGCGTAACTGGTGCATATGTATATCCCTTACGGCGTGGTCTTGGTACAGTTGATGTTGTTGTCATCAGCGGTGCCGGTTTGGCATCACCTGAAATCATTCAAGCTGTTCAAGACTATATTGATGACGTCCGCTCAGTAACGGCAAAAAATATTCTAATTCTGACGGCAACATTAAAACCTGTTGATTTCGATATCGAAATATCGTTATCCGGTTTAACTGTAGAGGACGCATCAGCGCAAATCGTATCTGTTATTGAGGCTGCAATTACTCGATTAGCACCGGGAGAAGCCTTAATTATAAGCCAGATTGTCGCGCAGATACTGACCATAACAGGCGTTATGGACGTTAATATTGTTTCTCCTACTCGCAATATCTTGCCGACCGTTAATGAGCACGTCATTGAGTGGATTAAAGCAGGTAATATCCACATTAGGAGGATGTCCGATGAATAGCGCCAACCTCTTGGCGTTATTATTACCGCCAGTCAGTTATGATGATAAAGGCCCAAGGATAAGCGCTGAATTAGCCGCAGAAGGTGCACAACTCGATGCAGTGAAAGCAAAATCAATAGAGATATTAAGCGCGGTAACACCTTTTAATGCCGGAAATTTGCTTGCAGACTGGGAGCGGGTTTACGGTTTGGTTATACATGCTGAGGCAACTTATCAAGAGCGGTTATCTCGCGTTCTTGCAAAGATGGCGGAGACTGGCGGTTTATCTATTCCCTATTTTATCAACCTTGCTGCTGCAATGGGGTATGACATCACTATTGATGAACTACAGCCTTTTAGGGTGAGCGCTAATCGTTGCGGAGACACGCTCTACACTGAGGATATTATTTGGGTATGGCGTGTAAACATATTGAATTCAGAAATACCAACCTATCATTTCAGAACTGGCGCATCAGGTGCAGGCGAGAGATTATTAGCGTTTGGCGACTCACAACTTGAAACGGTTTTTAATGATCTAAAACCAGCCGAAACGTTGTGTATTTTTGCGTATCAAAAACCCCCTGATTTATCCCCAATTGATTTAACAACTCCAGAGTTAGATCTTCGCGTTCGTTATTTGTGTGCCAGTCCTCATGCTGAATGGGGTGAAGATGGCCTTCTACACTATGCGCCCCCTAACATCTGGCCTCTCGCATATAAGAATGGTATAGCTGTTGGTAGGCATGAGCCAGAGCGACAGTCCACGAACTATTTCCCACGAACAACCACACCAGAAACCGCGCCCAGCTCTAGCTCTGGCGCAGGCTCCGCGTTTTCTTCATCAAGAAAAACTATTGCGGGAATTCCTACAGCAACATACAGGTTTACGACCGCATCCAATTTAACGACTGCATATTCGTTAGTGGGTGGTACCAATTTCTTATCAGGTGGCGGGAAAATAGCGTATTCAGTTTTCGTCAGCACAGAGCAAGAGAATAAATCCATTGTTCTATATGCTGACATAACCGATTACACCCCCATTCCGATATCAAGTATGCCAAAGCGCCTCATGATTAAGCACGATAGACCGGTGGGGCAGCCGCGATTCTGTTGGCTAGGGCTTCGCGGAATAGCAGACGTCTTAATCGCTGATGTAAATGGATTTCAAGTCGAGGCTGGGGATATATGTAGTTCTCCTATACTGACGGGATCATCATCAGCAACACGTGAACAAGCTGATGTTTTCGTCCAAGCCATTGGCGCTAAGGGTATCAGGCTAATTTTCACCAACGGTGACGTGGAAGAACATCCGCACAATGGCGCATTTGAGTTCCAATTACCTCTATCTACTCGCGACTGGGGCACCAGATACTGCAAGCGGATTGAATTTATTACTAATTAATAAAAGGAGTGTCATATGAACAATCCTATGCCACCTATCAACACCCCGGACAATAAATTCCATGATGGAAATCCGTTAACTGGCGCTCAGGGGACAATTGTCACCGCTGATTTCATGAATAACACACAATCATCTGTTATTAATGTTCAGACTGAGTTAAAAAACATATTAACAGCCGCAAATATCCAAGCTAGTGATACTCAAACAGATCAAGTATTACAATCATTACGTTCATTATTTATGCAATGTGATAATAATTTTAATGATATTAATGATATAGCTACTGCCCGTCAAAATCTTAACTTGAAAGATGCCGCGCTCCGGAGCGTTGGCACTGGTGTGAATCAGATTCCTGATATGTCTTCGTTCAGCTCAAGCGTTGGCACGGGCGGAAGTTTGGGCGCTGCTGGCTTTCAGCGCCTCCCCGGTGGGTATATTCGACAATGGGGAACATCTGTTGCTAATGCCAGCGGCGACGTAACAATAAACTATCCAGTTGCTTTTTCGGTAAAACCGGATGCGGTTTACTTTGGATATAAGCAGTCGTCAGTGCCAACAGCCATACAGTCAATTATTGTCAATGATGCTGCGTCTTCTAATATTGGAGCAGTTTGTCGCGCTTATAAAATTGATGGGACAGGAGTCATTACGGGCAGTACTAATGCATTTTATTGGGTCGCAGAAGGAAAAATATAATGTTTTATTACAGTAAAGAAATGAACGCATTTTATCTGGCAGACGGTAAAGATAACTATCTTTCTGCTGGAACATGGCCTGCTGATGCCGTTGGCGTTTCACTAGATATTTTTAACGAATTTTCTGATGTGCCACCAGAAGGCAAAATTCGTGTAGCTGGTCAGGATGGATTACCTAAATGGCAAGACATTCCACCCCTTACGAAAGAGCAATCAATAGAATTTGCTGAAGTAGAAAAAAGTCGTCAAATTAGTAGTGTAAATAATTACATAAACAGTAAACAATGGCCCGGAAAAGCAGCAATCGGTAGACTAAAAGACGATGAACTGATGCAATACAATTTGTGGCTGGATTATCTCGACGCCTTGGAAGCAATAGATATAATTCAAGCTCCTGATATAAAGTGGCCCCAAAAACCATAAATAGGACACAGATGTTAAATAGTTATTAGGACAAGGTTAGTTCTCAGTGGTGTTGATCTATAAAAAACAATCTGTATTGCCGCCGCGATATTTATTGCATTGTGCAAAAGACTGGTAAAACATTAGCTGCTTAATATGCAATATACATCGCGTCGTTATGCAAAAAAAATCGCGTCGGTACAATGAGATAGCGAAAGGCAGTTACCGTAAGTTCGGTTTTTCAGGTTATGAGCTGGACCCACAAATGGGAAAAGCTGTTTTCTGGCAGAAGAAGCTGAGTTAAGCGTAAAGCAATCCGTTAGTTTGACGTAAAAAGGGCATCCCATAACAGGATGCCCTTTTAGTTGATGAGCAATTTTTATGTCTAAATCCAGAACATCAGTGCCAGAATTTGTGGTGACATAATTCTTAAAAACATCGCTAACGGGTATACCGTTGCATAAGCAAGCGCAGCGGCACCGCTGGTAGGGTGCATACCGTTGGCAAAGGCTAGTGCCGGAGGGTCAGTCATGGAGCCTGCCAGTAACCCGCAGATAACCAGATAATTCATTTTTGCCACGGTGTAGGCCAGCAGGCCTACGATCAACAAAGGAATTATGGTGATAAGTGCGCCATATCCCATCCAGACAATACCGTCACCGTTAAGTAACGTATTAATAAAGCTGGCACCAGATTTAAATCCTACAACGGATAAGAACAATACAATCCCCAGTTCACGCAAGGCCAGGTTAGCACTGGGCGGCATAAACCAATGCATTTTTCCCAGAGTGCCAATTCGACCAAGGATTAGTGCGATAACCAACGGTCCACCGGCCAGACCCAGGCGTAAAGCGGCAGGAAAACCGGGAATAAACAGTGGAATGGAACCCAATAAAACACCTAAGCCGATACCAATGAATACCGGCAACATCTGTACTTGCTGAAGGCGCTGTTGAGCATTACCGACAATATCAGCCACAATATCAATGGATGAGGGTTTTCCGACCAGATTAAGGATATCGCCAAAATGCAATGAAAGGCTGCGTCCTGCCATTAGCTCTACACCGGCACGGTTGAGGCGGGTGATTACTACGTCATAACGGTGCAGATTCAAATCGCCAATCTTCTTACCCATGACTTTTTCGCTGGTTACGACCACCCGGGCCATTTTCAGATCGCTGGTTCGGGTCGAGAGAGCTACATCTACCTCATTACCAATAAGTAGTTTAGCCTGATTAAGCTGTTGCCGATCGCCAACCAGATGCAGTAAATCACCAAGCTGTATTTGGGTAGACGCTGAAGGCACCATCAGTACATTATCTCGTTTCAATCGGGAGCAAATAATACTGTCGCCGTTAATAATCGGGATATCTTGCAGCTGTAAACCATTCAGGTTGGTATTACACACTTCTACGTTGATGGTCTGCAGGTTATCAGCAGAAGCCCCTGATTGGTTATCGAACTCTTTTGCTGACTGATCAACACTAACTTTAAACGCTAACCGAATAATCCACATCACCAGCAAAATGCCGCAAATCCCAAAAGGATAGGCCATCGCATAAGCCATACCCATTTGATTAACCAATACACCATTGGCGTGAAGATCGGTTAATACCTGTTGCCCTGCACCAAGAGAAGGGGTATTGGTGACCGCACCGGAAAAGATACCTAAGATAATCGGTAAAGGAATATCGAACAGTTTATGTAATCCGGCGGTCACAATACAACTGAGGATCACCAGTAAGAAAGCAAAGCCATTCAGGCGTAATCCGGAGCGGCGTAATGAAGAGAAGAAACCCGGACCAACCTGAATACCAATTGTATAAACAAACAGAATCAGCCCGAACTCCTGCACGAAATGCAGCATGTTTTCGTCGAGTTCAATATGATACGTGTGGGCGAAGTGACCCACAATGATGCCGCCAAATAGCACACCACCAATGCCTAACCCAACTCCACGGATTTTCCAGTTGCCAATCCATAAGCCGAGTACGGCAACCAGCGCTAACAGGCTAACTGTCAGGGCAATATCACTCATTATAACCATCCTTGCACAGGTGCTTATAGCTCTTGTCGGTTAATCATTTTTGTTTGATATCTTCAATCTGGTTCAGATACAGACAAATTCATCATAGAGAAAAGGGATATTAAAATTGTGACTGGCTTGGCGAAATGGAGGAATTAGCCACGATAAAAATTGATATTTATCATAATAATGGCATTTGCATGAAACGATTCAGGAAAGGATGGAAGAATGAATAAAATTCAGAGAACAGAGAGCAAAATAAAATGGCCAAAACAGAGAAAAGTCTGGTGACTAAATTAACCGCCAGACCATCTTGTCTTAAGGCAAACGGGGAAGGTTATTCCCACCAGATATCGTACAGCTCGCTGGTCTCAACATTTTCCATGCCGTTTTGTGTTAACCAGTTAGCGATCAGGGTACGGTGTTCTTCGGTGCAGCTACCGACTTTCTGCAGGCAGATAATGCCTTCCCAGTCTAAATGACCGCTGCCACCAAAACCAAGACCATTAGGCTCAATGACTTCTTTAATCATGCGATTAATAAAAGCGTCAATGGTATCGATATCGGTACCCTGAGCGAAATTCCAGTTAACGGTAAAACCAATTTCCTGAAACTCATCCAGATGTAATTTTTTACGTAAACGACGACTGCGCTGCTGAGCCATGAGTTCATCCTCTGAAAGAAAAAGGGAATCTTACTCGGATGTGGTGGTAGCGTCCAGTCAGTCAGAGAATGAACTCAAATATATCGAATTGATCCTATTTCTTCTTATCTTCTTCATGAGGATGTTTTTTCTCATGCTTTTCGCGACGTTTTTCTTCCGGAGTTTTCAGCGGTTTTTTCTTCTGATCGTGACTCATGATGTTTTCCCATAGTGAGTGAGTACATTAATGAGTTAAGACCGGGTTTAACAGTTATGCAAGTTAATGCCGAAAACCAACAAACAGAAAGCACTAAAGGGAGGATAACTGACTATTACCATTAGTTGTTTTAATACCAAGCGTTATGAATAGAAAGCAATGCGCACCAGTTTATAAACGCCATCTACAGGTTCAATCACCAGATTGTAGCCATTGTCACTGTTCTCATGCTCAATGATATAACCTTCGGGGCTAACGGCATCAAGAATCTGACTTTGATCTGCATCGCCCTGACGATACTGATTAGTTTTAATCAGCTTCACCATTTCAGCATCGAAGAGCTCATCATATTGAGACAGAAACTCCGCTTCATTCTGAAAGATCATTGGAGAGTGCTCGTAATCGCTAAATGGAAAGTTCATCATTTTAGCAACGGCCTGTTTATCCTGAGTACTTACGGCAAGCTGTAAATCATGCCAGAAAATGGTGAAATCTGAATGTTGATCAAACTGGTAGTGGCTCTCTGTAGCAGACGCTTCCTGCGCATTAATGACAGGAGAGAATGAAATACCAAGCATAACAACCAAAGCGCCTATCATGTTTTTCAGCATAGTGAGTTACTGTCAGTAAGATGTTATGAGATGAGTATAAATTATATTTGGTAACTGGTTTATTGGCTTACCAGTAAATAATTTAGTAGCTATCACAAAAATATAAAAAATATCTGAGCAGATTAAAATGTTGATTGCTGAATAGCAATCACCTCGTGAAGCACGAAGTGATTGCCGGATAAGAAATGAGCGCTATTCTGCTTTTGGCATAGTGTCCTGCAATGCACTGAGTGCTTTGGTGAAGTCTTCAAAAGAGCAAAAACCATTAACATCGATAGGGCAATCAGTCATCTCCAATACTACTCGCTTAGGGGGATGATTTAAGGTGAGTTTATCGCCGCGACGAATTTGCTCTCTGGTTTGATAAATATATTCAATTTTCATTAAATTTTTATCGGTGGCTTTATCTTTCCAACGTTCAAAAGCAATTTTTCCACCAATAGGTGTTTTCTCGAACTGGCCAGGCAGTTGGTATGGCTTAATTTTTAATACTGAAAGTAGAGAGACTGCATTAGAGTCATGGCCAACCAGTAGGTTGAATTTTGCCGGTTGGCGCATCACATCTTGAGTAAAGATGGCATTAATATACTTAATCAGCGGTGCGGAAACATCTTTAGCCACCAGCGGCGAGCCGAACAGCACTTCACCATGGCGATCTTTAATGGTTGCCAGCATTTTCCATTCACTGTCTGACTGTATGGCACCCCAGGCAATCTCCTGTGTCGGGAAGCCTTCATAATATTGCAGAATAAAAGCGTCAGAAATAGAGGTACCAATACGCAGAGGGCCACTTACGCCAGGTTCTTTATCTTTCTCAACGGTAAATTCGGCGGGTTCATTGTTTAAGTCACAGCGTTTATCTGTCAGGCAGACACTACCATTCTTATAGTCGGTAATTTTACTCAGTAAGTCATAAGACGGCTTTAATTCCTTGTTTAAACCCGCTAGTCCATTAGTACTGGCTTCAACATTCATTGCCGCAAGAGCAGATTGTTTAAACTCATCAGAACCATCGTGAATAATTGGATTAAAGTTTGGATCCATCACACCAAGGTCGGCCTGATGAAAAATCTTCACATCGCATCCGGGAAATGCTCCCAGAGTAAAATATTGTGCCGTTGCAAGCGTTCTTTGCAGGCTATTGGCATAAATGAAAGTATCTTTAGCCAGAGGGCAGGTATCTTTATTGAAGAGTTTTTCCTGTGTTAACCAGGAACTGACATATTCACCAAAATAACTTTCCAGAATGCCACCCTTAGAGGTGAGATGACCGCCTTTAGTCTCCCATTCTGGCCAGGTTTTTGGTGTTGATATGGCAAGAACACTACCTGAGTTTGCTAAAGGAGCACGCAGGCCATGACGACTGAATAAAACGACCTGTTCCAGTTGATATCCTTCAGGAGTGGCTGATCCCGCAGGCAAGCAAGGAAGAGAAATCAGCAGACCACATAGCAACGTTTGGTAGTTGAATTTTTTTATCATGACAATATCCATATATTGATATGAAGGGGAGCGATAGTTTACCTGTGAAAAACCAATGATGTGTTGGTTATTTATCACAAAGAAGTTGAATTTATTTCATCTGAATAGAAAATGTGTTGCAATTTGAGTATACAACTACGTTTTTCCCATTTGAGCAGGCCAAACAGCCTCTTCAGATGCATTAATCATGTTAGCGCCAGCAAAGAGAAATCTATGTTTAATGCCAATGGTTCCATCATTGATGTGCCCGGAATAAAAGTGGGTCATCAACATAATATTACTTCAATGACAGGATGTAGCGTGGTGATGACCGAGCATCCTTCGGTATGTGGCGTAGATGTGCGAGGTTCAGCTCCCGGTACCCGAGAGACTGACCTGCTGAGTGCAATTAATGCAGTGGATAAGATACATGCTCTGTTGCTCACGGGCGGTAGTGCCTATGGCCTGGATGCAGCAACAGGTGTGATGAAATATCTGGAACAGCAGCAAATTGGTTTTGATGTTGGCGTCGGCGTAGTACCCATTGTACCGGCAGCAGTGATATTTGATCTCTCATTTGGTGACGCGAAAGTTCGACCTGACGCCGAAATGGGTTATCTGGCGGCGCAAAGTGCCAGCAAAAATAGATTCCCTGATGGCAATACGGGTGCAGGCACCGGGGCAACGGTAGGGAAGTTGGTTGGCGATCGGTGGCGTATGAAAGGGGGATTAGGAAGTGCTTCAATAACCCTTTCTAATGGATTAGTTGTTGGGGCCATGGTGGTGGTAAATGCAGTTGGTGAAATTCGGGATCCCGATACACAACGAGTTCTTGCAGGAAGCCACGATGGTCAGGGCCGAACTCAGGATATGCTTTCTTTAATGCTGAAGAATATAACCGATCCGGGACCAGTTGGCACCAATACCACCATTGGCGTCGTTGCCTGTAATGCCAACATGAATAAAACCCAAATGACCAAAATTGCCCAAATGAGTCATGACGGACTGGCCCGGACTATCTATCCGGTTCATACCATGAGTGACGGAGATACTCTGTTTGCACTGGCTACTGGTGGTGTTGATGTTTCAGTAAATCTGCTGGGTACTTTAGCTGCAGAAGTGGTCGCCCGAGCGGTGGTAAACGGCGTGAAAGCCGCTGAAGGGGCACTTGGGGTTCCGGCATGGCAAGATCTAAATAAAAAATAATAAAGATAAAGGAAAAGTTACCTGATGAATTTATTGGATATTACTCGTCGTTCTGTTCCGGCTTTGCCGTGGGTATCTGGTGACAAAATTCCCTGGAACGATCCGGCATTTAGCCAACGAATGTTAGAGAATCATCTGTCGCAGCAACACGATTGGGCCAGTCGCCGTTTAATGATAATTAAACAGCAGGTCGAATGGATTTCACAGCAGTTACCTGACAAGCAGGCGAAAATATTGGATCTCGGTTGTGGCCCCGGACTCTATACCGGAATGCTGGCAGAACTGGGCTATCACTGCGTTGGTGTCGATTTTTCTCCGGCATCGATAGCTTATGCCACTGAGCAGGCCAAAAAGCAGCAAATGGATGTTGAATATGTTTTAGCGGATATTCGTGATTATCAGTCAGAACATAAGTTTGATCTGATTATGCTGACTTTTGGTGAGTTTAATGTGTTCACGCCCGCTGATGCTGAACAGATTTTAGCTAATGCTTCATCTTTGTTGAGTAACAACGGTATTTTGGTGATTGAAGTTCATACCTATGATGAAGTTCGTCGGCAGGGGGAAAGCTTATCATCATGGCAAAGCTATGAGACCGGACTTTTCTCCAGTAATCCTCACCTTTTATTACAGGAAAACTATTGGGACCAACAACAAGCTACCGCGACGACTCGTTATCTGGTTATTGGCGCGCAGCAGGCGGACGTTCTGGAATATGGTGCAACCATGCAGGCTTATACTGAATCCCAGTACCTGTCTATGTTTGAACATTGCGGTTTAAAAGCCGCCAGTCGGCTGATGCCGGAACAGTGGCCAGTTGGGGATACCTTTACTGATAAGCTGGTGGTTTATGTTAGCTATAAGTAACCATTAGTTGGTGTAAGCATAAATTTGTGAATTAAATTCATTTATTTATGCTTGCTAAAATAATCAATTAAAAGAAATAATTTATTACAATTTCATTTTATTAAAGTTTCCATCTTCTTATTTATAAGTTTTTTATTTATTTAATTCTTTATCATTAAAGAGTTGCTGGTTTCCTTTGCTTCATCTCTGGTAGCGGTGAGGGATACTCTGTTTATCACCCCATCAATGATAGAATCTCAATGGTGTTTTGATTAGTCATCAAGAGTTTTATTCTATTTTTTATTTAAAATCAATTAATTGATTGCTTTCTTTTGCATGCATTCCATTTAAAATTATATCAAAAAGAATAGTTAGATCGAAATTATCGATCGAATAATTCAATGTGATAGTATTTATCTATCAATTGTTGTGTGTTTGTTTGATAATAACGATTTGTTGTTTCATTAAATTAACATTACCTTTTCACGGTAATGAATAATTCCTTAAAGAGTGTTGGTGTTATTAATTAATGCGTTTTTATTTATACCTATGAGTTGGTGTCTTACTTTTAAATAATTGCCTGAAAGAATAAAAAATCATTAATTTTAATTAATGATGATGAAAAATTAATTTGTTTTTAACGAGTTATAGATATAAACCCCAATAAAATGAATAAGATAATTTATTCATTAAAGGATGTTGTTAGTATTTAATGGAGTAGGATGGATTAGTATGGATAGGTCTTTGTATAAAAAGGAATATCAGGGAAAGTTCTCCGGTAAAATCTCAAAAAGTATCTTACAGAATCAGTTAGCTATGAGTGGCTTACTGAGCGTTAGCGTACTATTTTTTCCACCGTTTGCTCTGTCACAGGATATTGGCAGTCAATCTTCTCAAACGATAGTACTGAACGATGGAGATAACATCAGGGCCGATCTTGAGAATAACGGTACCTTATATGGTGTATTGAACCGCTATAGCACACAGGCTTCAATTAATCTGGCAAATGATGTCACCATTACAGCTGAAAAACTAACGGGTCAGGCTAAAGGTGTCATTGTTGATGGCACCAACTCAACCCTGACGGCAAATCGCTTAACGGTCAACAGTAAAGGCTTGACCAGTACCGGTATTGATATTGGTGGTAGTAAAAATAATATCAATTTAGGTACCGGTAGCAAAATTACCGTTGAGGGAACTAACGACGTACAAGCTAACGGTCTTAGTGTTAGTGGAGCATCAATACTGAAAGCAGATGCTTTATCTATCGAGACTAAAGGCGGTAATGGTATTGGTGTTAGTGTGAATAACCAGGGAACATTAGTAGATCTTGGTTGGGGAAGTTCAATTACCACCAATGGACGCGGTAGCTTTGGTCTGTATATTTTTGGTGCCAACGGTAATGCTGCTAATGGACCTGCCAGTTTTAAAGCCACTGAACTCACTATTGATACCCAAGGCTATAGCGCTTATGGCATCAACGCTCAGAAAAATTCTGTAATTGACTTAGGTCAGGGCAGTACGATTAATACCGCCGGAAACTATGCTACAGGCATATGGAACTGGGGGATACTTAAGGCTGATGCGTTAACTATCAATGCAACGGGAGCAGACAGTATCGGTATTGAAACTCGTGAAGGTGGTACCGTTACCGTTGGAGCAAACAGCCATATCTCATCAGAATTAGCTGGTGGAATAATCGCTTCTGGCAATGGCGCTATCGTCGATTTCACCGGTACTGAATCAGCCCGAAATACTATTTTCTCCGGTGGCTCCTATGGCGCTTCGGCACAAGGTTCAGGCTCTGCCATTCACTTATATAATACCGATGTCACCATTGATCGTCGTGGTGCGTTAGGACTGGGGCTTTGGACATTGAGTGGTGGTGTAATAACGGCAGATAATCTGACGGTTAACGGTGCTGCGGCAACACGTGGCGTTTATGCCATGACCAATAGCCAGATTGATTTGACGGGTAATACTACCATTGCGATGGCCAATCCGTTAGATATGGCAATAGCCACCCAGCATAATGACGGTTATGCAGCCAGCCGGATTAACGCCTCAGGAAAAATGACCATTGATGGTGGTATTCTTTCCCGCGGAGGCCTGATCAATATAAATATGGCATCTGGTTCTCGCTGGACGGGACAAGCCTACAGTGACGGCGTTAATGGTGGTGCTTTAAATATTGCCATGACCAATAGTCGCTGGAACATGATTGCTGACTCTAATCTGGATAATCTAACGCTAAATAACAGTACCGTTGATTTTGCTGAAGATAAAACCGGTTCTTTATTAACGGTTAATCAGCTAAGTGGCAATGGTAACTTTATCATGCGAACGGATATCGTAGGTGATGGCGATGGCATCAATAACTCCGGCGATAAACTAGTGGTTACCGGCAGCAGTAGTGGTGCCCATACATTGACAATTCTCAATCGTGGTAGTCTGGCAACCAGCGGTAATGAAGTATTGACCGTAGTGGAAACTGCCGATGGTCAGGCGACTTTTGCCAGTTCATCACAGGTTGAACTGGGTGGCTATTTATATGACGTGCGTAAAGCAGGGAATAACTGGGAGCTATACTCTTCTGGTGTTTACGTTCCTCCACCAGAACCTGAGCCTGAACCGCAACCTGAGCCTGAACCCGATCCGGATCCAAATCCACTGCCGCCAGATCCTAACCCGGCACCGAATCCCGAGCCGGAAATAACCACCACCGCTGATGCCGGTGCTAATTTCCTGAACGTGGGCTATTTGTTGAATTATGCGGAGATCCAAACGCTGCTACAGCGCATGGGAGATTTGCGACAAAACAATGAACACGGCGATATGTGGCTAAGAGGCTATGCAGGGAAGTTTGACTCTTTCTCCGGTGCAAAACTGAGCCGTTTTGATATGAATTACAACGGGGTACAGATTGGCGTTGATAAGCGAATATCTCAGGAACTACCACTGTTTATTGGTACGTTTATGGGGCAAACGCGAGGTAGTCCAAACTATACCAGCGGTGATGGCACGGTAGAATCGAGCCATATGGGGTTATATACCAGCTTTATGGCACCTTCAGGGTTATATTTTGATGGTGTGGCAAAATACACTCGCCTGAAGAATCAGTTTAATGTGCTTGATAGCCAGAATAATCATGTTAACGGTAGCGGCAGTTCCGGTGGCGTAAGCTTTTCACTGGAATCTGGTCAGAAATTTAGTCTGAATCAACCGGGGAATGGTTTTTATATCGAACCTCAGTTGCAGTTCACTTATAGCCATCAGGACGCCACCAGAATCAAAGCGGCAAATGGATTGATTGTTGATCTTGGTAGCTATGAATCAATGATTGGGCGCGCCGGAGCGGTTGTTGGTTATGAAATATTAAGCGGTAATAATACGGTTAATGTTTATGTTAAAACTGGCTATTTGCGTGAATTCTCCGGAGATGCGGGTTATCGTTTAAATGGTTCTTTGGAAGACCATACCTTCAAAGGCAACTGGTGGAATAATGGTATTGGTGCCAGCGCTCAGATAAATAAGCAACATACCCTTTATCTGGATCTGGATAGTGCCAGCGGGAATAAATTTAACCAACGTCAGATTAACGGCGGTTATCGTTTTAGTTTCTAATCATCAGTCATTTGATATAACAGGCAGCGATTTATTCGCTGCCTTTTTTTATCCTCAATAATCCCTTTTTCAGTTCTGCTATTAACGTTTTTTGTTTTTTCCAACCCATTGTATTTCATTCATTATTGGCTGATTTTTCCATCATATTGGAATATTTGATGTAAGAATGTTGGATAAATAATATCCCGTGAGATGAGTATCACAAATTGGCAATTTGGTTATTGTTTGCCCGGTTAGACATGATAAATATGAAGTCTAATATAGAAGAATGAGTTCCAATATAATGGAAATGGATAAAAAATCGAAAGTCCCCGCGTTAACCAGAGCGCTCGATATTCTCAACTTTGTTGCAGAAAATGGTCATTGCACGGTAACGGATATTGCAACCAATCTGGCGCTGCCAAAAAGCTCGCTGTATCTAATGATTGATGAACTGAGAAATCTTCGATTACTGGCACAAAGTGAAGATGGTTCTCTGCGTTTAGGGCTGAAATTGATGGAGCTGGGCAGTCGCTCCGTTGAACAACTGGACCTGCGTCGTATCGCTAAAGACTACCTCACCCAATTAATGCTGGAGACTGGATTAGTTTGTCATTTGGGTATTCTGGATGATAACGACCCGATTTATCTACTGAAGGTAGACTCCAAAAGCACTATTCAGGTGCGCTCATGGGAAGGGAAGCGCCTTTCGTTATATAGCTCAGCATTGGGTAAATGTTTATTAGCCTGGATAAGTGTTGAGCGGCAAAAAGCATTAATTTCTGTCATTGAGTTCAAAGTCGTCACACCTTACACCTTAACCTCAGAAGAAGCGCTGGTGAATGAGCTGGCTCTTATTCGGCAGCGGGGCTGGAGCTTCGATAATCAGGAAGATTTACTGAATATCCAGTGTATTTCTGCCCCGATATTTGATTCATCCAACAAAATTATCGCCGCGATTTCAGCGGTAGGAACCACTTTGCAAGTTAATGAAAACAATTTGCAGATGTTAGCGGAAAGAGTAATGCATGCAGCAGAGCTGATTTCCAAAGAGCTGGGCCATAGTCACAAGTAAGGAGCAAAAATAGTCATGATTCGACCTTCTGGTATTTATAGCGCGATGCTGACTCCGTGGAAGAATGGAGTGCCTGATTTAGCGGAACTCAGAAAGATTGTTGATTTTCAAATCGAAGCGGGATTAACCGGTCTATTTCCGGTGAGCTCGGTTGGGGAATCCGGGCTGATGTCGTTTGAACAGAAGTGTGCGCTGATGGAAACGGTTATCGACCAGGCCGCCGGGCGAGTTCCGGTATGGTGCGGTATACCAGCCAGTACAGCACAGGAAAGTATTGCGTTGGGAAAATTTGCCAAAGAAAAGGGCGCGGCGGGTTTGGTTTTAATGCCTCCGGTTTTTTATCGCCATTCTTCAGAAGTGATTGTTGCCACGATGAAACAGATTATCGAAAGCACAACGCTACCGGTATGTCTGTATAACATTCCATTCTTTGCCGATGCGATTACACCAGCAATGGTCGCGGAGCTGGCGCAGTTACCAAATGTTGTAGGTATCAAAGACTCGGGCGGTAACGCCGTTGAATTTATGCAGATGCTCTCGCTCTGCGGTGAAGTTAACCCACAGTTTAACGTATTAACCGGACGTGAAGAGTTTCTTTATCCATCGCTAAAAGCGGGTGGAAAAGGCTGTATGACGGCAACGGCCGGTGTATTACCTGAAGTTATGGTGAAAATTTATCGACTGACAATGGAAGGAAAAGATCAACAGGCTCATCAATTACAAATGGCGGCACTGCCAGTCATGATGATGCTGTCTTCATTACCATTTCCACTGGGTTACAAACTGGGAATGGAAATAAGAGGATTCAACATGGGGGAAACACCATTCCCACAGGTTGATTCAGTAAAAGAAAAGGCTAACTCAATAAAAAATAAACTAGAGAAAGCCCTGCAACAACTTCTAAATATTGCCAACTAGCGAAACAGAGGATAACCATGAACTTACCTAAAATCAAACAGGTTAGAGCCTATTTTATGGGTGGAGCGACCGCAGCGAAGGGTTCTGGCGGAGCTGATTATCATGACCAGGGAGATAAACACTGGATTGACGATCATATTGCTACACCAATGAGTAAATATAAGCAGTATGAGCAATCCCGTCAGTCATTTGGGATTAACGTACTGGGTACATTGATTGTTGAAGTAGAAGCTGAAAATGGCGTGAAAGGCTTTGCCGTTTCAACCGGCGGTGAAATGGGATGTTTTATCGTAGAAAAACATCTGAACCGCTTTATTGAAGGTAAATGCGTGTCGGATATCAAATTGATTAACGATCAAATGATGAACGCCACCATGTATTATTCTGGCTCGGGCGGTCTGGTAATGAATACCATCTCCTGTGTCGATCTGGCGTTATGGGATCTGTTCGGGAAAGTAGTTGATCTACCGGTGTATAAGCTTTTAGGTGGTGCAGTACGTGATGAAATTCAGTTTTACGCCACCGGAGCTCGTCCTGATCTGGCGAAAGGGCTGGGTTTCATTGGTGGGAAAATGCCGACCCATTGGGGACCACATGATGGTGATGCAGGTATTCGCAAAGATGCGGCTATGGTCGCTGATATGCGTGAGAAATGTGGCCCTGATTTCTGGCTGATGCTGGACTGCTGGATGAGTCAGGACGTGAACTATGCGACTAAACTGGCTCATGCCTGTGCGCCATATAATCTGAAATGGATAGAAGAGTGCCTGCCACCACAACAATATGAAGGATATGCTGAACTGAAACGTAACGCTCCTCCGGGAATGTTGGTTACCTCTGGCGAGCACCACGGTACATTACAATCGTTCCGTACCTTATCTGAAACTGGCATTGATATTATGCAGCCAGACGTTGGCTGGTGCGGTGGCTTAACCACATTACTGGAAATCGCCGCTATCGCTAAATCACGCGGTCAACTGGTGGTGCCACATGGTTCATCTGTCTACTCACATCATGCGGTAATCACGTTTACCAATACGCCGTTCAGTGAATTCCTGATGACCAGTCCGGATTGTTCAACCATGCGTCCGCAGTTTGACCCAATTCTGCTGAATGAGCCGGTACCGGTTAATGGGCGTATGCATAAATCAGTACTGGATAAACCAGGTTTCGGTGTTGAATTGAATCCGGCGTGTAACTTAACCCGACCTTACACGCACTGATATTTGATTAGCCGTTAATTAAATAATAAGCCTGCCGATTAGACGGCAGGCAATATCAAACTATATATCATTAAGGATCTAGTCATGACTACGGTTCTCAACACGGCTGTAACTAAAACAAGGTGGCGTCTGGTTCCCTTTATGCTGACGCTGTATATTTTGGCCTTTTTGGATCGCGCCAATATTGGTTTTGCCAAGCAGTCTTATCAGTTAGATACCGGTTTAAGTAATGAAGCTTATGCGCTGGGCGCAGGTATCTTCTTTATTGCTTATGCCTGTCTGGGAGCACCAGCCAATCTGTTAATGAAAAAATTTGGTGCCAGAAAATGGATTGGTGTCACCACGCTATGCTGGGGTGTTTTATCTTCTGCCATGGCTTTTTGTGATACTGAATGGAAATTTCTGACGGTTCGTACGTTATTAGGGGCGGCTGAAGCAGGCTTCTTCCCGGGAATGATCTACCTGACCTCTCAATGGTTTCCACAGCGCACCCGGGCTAGTGTGATGGGGCTATTCTATATGGGTGCTCCGCTGGCATTAACGCTGGGTTCACCGCTGTCAGGTGCATTATTGGAAATGCACGGTTTTGCCGGACATCCGGGCTGGTTTTGGATGTTTATGATTGAAGGGGCTCTGGCCGTTATGGCTGGGTTCTGGACCTTCTGGTATCTGGATGACAATCTGGAGAAAGCGCGTTTTCTAACTGCTGAAGAGAAAAAAGCGTTAATCGAGCAGATAACCAGCGAAGAGTCGAAGAAACAAACGTCAAGACTGATGGATGCGATTAAGAATGTGCAGGTATGGCATCTGGCTATTATCTATATGCTGATTCAGATTAGTGTATATGGTCTGATTTTCTTCCTGCCAACTCAGGTTGCAGCATTGATGGGTACTACAGTAGGCTTTAAAGCTTCGATGGTGGCAGCTATCCCATGGATTGCGGCGATGTTCGGAACTTACTACATTCCTCGCTATTCCGACAGAACTGGAAACCGTCGTAATCTGGCAGCACTTACGCTGGCGATTGCGGGTATCGGTATCGGTGTATCCGCATTTGCCTCACCGGTCGTGGCCATTATTGCTCTGTGTTTTGCTGCCGCAGGTTTTATTGCGGTACAACCGGTGTACTGGACGATGCCAACCAGTATGTTGTCAGGCGTAGCACTGGCCGCCGGGATTGGGTTCGTCAATATGTTCGGTGCGATTGGTGGCTTCCTGGCACCGCTAATTCGAGTCAAAGCTGAAACAGTAATGAATAACTCCATGGCGGGTCTGCTGACGTTGGCTGTATTGACTATTGTGGGAGCCATAGTAATTATGGCGCTGAAGAAAGACAAAGTTGCCAATGCCACAACGGGAGCTGTTGCTGAGGTGAAGTGATAATTTCTGGTTGAGGTAAGAATAAGCCCCCGATTTTCGGGGGCTTATCTTTTACTATCAAACAGGTTTAGTTTGTTCTGATAAAGTGCCCGGCATGCCGCTGCTGGCTTGTTGTAGTTGAGACAGGGAGCAGTAAAGACGCCAAATCAATCCGGCTAATTCTCTGGCAGAGGCATCGTGATGGCGGGAAAGAACGGTACTCATCTTTAATAACTCTTCTAATGCGACTTCCAGCGAGCGTTGTTGAACGCCTTTTTCCGTCATGATGCCTTTTAAACAGCGAATACAAACTTCTCGTACCACCACCAATGGATCCGAACGAATTTCCCATTCGCGCAGTTGCCAAACAACGTGACTACAGTTAAGCAAAACAACACCCCAACGTAACACCCAAATACGAACCTGCTCATCTTTACTTTGTGTTAGCTGACTAATGCGATGATAAACCATAGACTCGAAATAGCTCTCGGTTTGAGAGGGTTTCTGACTTAGTTGCCCCATAAAATCACGACGTAATGCCCGAATGATTCGGCGGCTTTTCACCTTATCGGAACTTGGTCTTAATATTTGAAAGGCAGCACCGGCAAGAATAACTCCGGCCAGCTTGCCGAAGTCATCATTAATATAACTACTAAAGTCATAATCCGGTGGGTTGGTAATGGTTAAAAATGATCCCATAAAAACAATTAACTGACCCCAAAGTGATGCATAGCGAGGATGCTGCAACTTTAGCATCTGCATAGTGAGCAATACCGGCAGTAAAAAAGCGCAAAATACCCAGAAGTCATTGATTTGAATCATCAGGCCAAACTTAACCATATAGCAGACAATGGAAAGCAGTACGATGGCCTTAATTAACGTCATTACGCTATTAATGGGAGAGACTGTAGCAGAATAAAGAACACAACTGATAGCCGTTAATGTTAATGCAGATGCGCCTGCATCCCATTGAGTATTTATCCAATAGGCACAACCGATCACAATACATAAAAAGGTTCTTAATGCATTATAAGCGGCTTCGATAGAGTCAGTATGTTGAGCGATGCTTTTGACTTTCGGTGGTTGCAGGTCACTATCAGGCGCTGAAGCTTCCAGACGAAGCAACCAACGACTGGATTGTAAATAGAGCCAGCAAAAGTGACGCAACCGTAACCAGACAGTGTGATGGCGAAAGTCGCTTTTATCTGCGGGATATATTTCCTGTAAAATGTTAGCCAGACGATACTTATTGGTGTCAGGCTTGCCAAGCTCGGCCAGTAAACGATGTAAAACTTCAGACAGATTTTCAGGCCGATCCGGCCAGTTGATCATTAAACGACGAATACCGGAAATGACGCTGGTAAGCCGTAATTGCTGGTGCAGCATATAGTTGAGAATATTATTACGTCGGCGCAAACGATAGTGGCTCCAGACAGCCTGAATTCTCAATACGTTCATGGTCAGAATTTGGCTAATGATACCTTCATGAGAAGTTCGTACCTGAGGGGTAATTTCAGCCTGCCATAAGCTTTCTGCGTGTTCCAACAGGCGGTTATGTATTTTTTTCAGTGAATCAAGCAGTGTGGAACCATCAGAAGTACTGGGTAAAATCATCATCATGACGGCACCGCAGATAATACCGGTAACCACTTCGCACACACGAGCCTGAGTGGTATTAAAAACTTGAAGAGAGTCAGTACTGTCCGTCAGGGAGAAGGTAATAATGGCGGCAGTATAGCCAGCCAGAGCAAAAGCATATGAGACATTGTTCTGGTAATGGTTAGAGACATAGGTACATAAGGATAGCCAGCCAGCAATAGCAAAGGTAAAAAGCCAGGGATCGTTCAAACATGTGCCTGCAATCAGCATTGAAGCCAGAGCTCCTAACAGGCTACCCAAAATACGCCCAATGCTTTTACTGATAACCCCACCAATAGTAGGAAAGCTGACGACTGCAGCGGAGGTCATGGCCCAGTAAGGTGCATCTAAATCCAGCAAAAAGGCAACGCCAAGAGCCAGACACATGGCTATAGCGTTGCGTAAAGCATAGCGCCACTGTGCTTGAGTTGCTTTTCCCCAAGGGGTATTTTTCCATTCAAGCCAGGAAATATTCACACATATACCTATTGATGAATAGATACAGAGCAGGTGGTTCCGGCAATTAACAGAACATTTTCAGGAACCTTGGTAAGCTTTATTCTGACGGGAACACGTTGAGCCAGACGAACCCAGGGAACGTTTGGTTTAACATTCATTAGCATATCGATATTGCCATCAACACTTTGATCTGAAATCGCCCGACCAATACTTTCCACTTCGCCACTTAACGGAGTATTACCGTTATACAGAGTAATGCTGGCAGCATAGCCAGGCTTAATATGGCTTAGCTTAGTCTCTTCAAAATAGCCCATTACATAAAAAGAGTGAATGTCGACCAGAGCAACTAAAGGCGTGCCTGATGTGGCATAGCTGCCGACACGAATTTGTAAATTAGTCAGATAACCATCCGTTGGAGCATAAATATTGGTATGGGCCAGATTCCATTTAGCCTGATTGAGGCTGGCCTGTGCGGCTTTATAGTTTGCCTGCATAGCCTGGACGTTTAAATTGGCATCATCCAGCTCTTCTTTAGATATAACACCACCACTTAAGCGACCGCGACGTCCAGCCTCATGATTGGCTTTGCCTAAATCTGATAGTGCTTTGGCTAATGCCCCTTCGGCTTTATCGACTTCAATCTGGTAAGCGCTGGAATCAAGGGTAAACAACAAATCACCTTTTTTTACCATCTGATTATCAGCGGCATTAACCAGCATCAACTTACCTGAAACTTCAGGGGTAATATTGACTAACTCAGCCCTGATTTTAGCATCGCGCGTCCAGGGAGATTGCATATAGTAATTCCATAGCCACCAGCCGGCACTTAATGCAATGGCAAAAATAATGACCGTAGAGAAGTATTTTATGACATTAATCTTCATATGATTACCAATGGGTTAACATCCACATAGATCCGCTGACGGCAATAATAAAGATAGAGAGGTCCGTCAGGGTAGGATGCCAGATATCGCCAGAATATAGCCAGTCGCGAATGACTCGGTGAACTAATAGCCAGATGATGAAACCAAGAAAAAGTGCTTTAAATATTGGGGGGAAGTAAAGAGAAGCGCCGAACACCAGGTCGGATAATGCGCTGTTTTTATTTATTAAACCAATATCCACGTTATTGATACCTGCCTGATGTAATGTAAGTTATCTCTACCGGATATTGTGACATAAGACTTTACTGTATAACCTACATTTACTGCGAACATTCAACTAATACCAGCATAGCACTATCGAATTATAGTATCACCATACTTATCAGGCATTATGCGGGAATGAGTACTTTTCTTACTGATATTTACCCGATAAATAAATCTTAATTGCTGCTTGTGGTAGTATGCTTATAATAGAATACTTAGTATGGAAGTATGAGTTCACCTAAATTAAACTCTGGTTAACTAATAGCTGTTAATTGTTTTTGGCATAATGTTATCTATAATTTTGGCAGAAAATACTATTAGCCTGTTATTATTATTTTTCTATAATTCCCCTTTGTTTTTCTGCTGAAAATAGCGATTGAAAATTTATTTTATTTCGAAAAACATCCGTATATGAGATTAATTTGGTTATTGAGTTTGTAACAATTAAAATCAAACTTAGTAAACAAAAACAATCGGATAGACTTAATTTGTAAAAATTAGAACGATAAAAAAATCATTATCAATAGGTGTTAGCTATCAAAGTGGTTGTTATGTTAGGAATTAACGATTTGTAATCAAGTGGTTTTAGATATTACTCTCAGTGCCAATAGAGGTGTTTATTTATTCGTATTGGAGTTTTAAATTTTACCTGATAATTGTATTAAACTCTCATTAAAACGAATGGTTGAAGCAAATTAATATTATTAGATTATTTAGTTTCTACCGATTTGCCATTATCCTTTGAGGTTTAAGGTCAACTCTAAGAATAAATGGTGAAACAGATCATGTTTTTTTGTCAATGGAATGACGGGCATTTTGAGATTAGGATTTTAATTTAGAGAATATGTGCTGAAATTTTAGATATTTGAATAGCTATCGGGATTGTTACTCAATGACCCTGGCTTTCGGCTAGAGGAAAGGTCATAGCCGAAAAACAGAATTCACAATGTGGATAATGAAGTAAAAATAATAAAAAAGCTGAATGTTTTTGTTTTGACATAACAGCCAAAGAGAACGGCAACCGGAATCCAATATGGAATGGTGAGAGTGCCGTATCTCTATGATGTAAAAGGACAAGTGGTGGTTTGTTATATGCTCTTTTTATCAGAAGTATATGAGGAGAAGTAAGATGAAGGAAAATCTGCCTGTTTGTCACCACTGCAGTAAGATAGACAGCGTCCGTAAGCATGGATTAGCGCGCTCCGGGGTGCAGCGCTACTATTGCACATCCTGTAAAAGAACGTTTCAGGTTCGTTATATATATCTGGGAAATGAAACTAACATTTTGCGTCAGGTTAAGGCCTTGCTGGATGAAGGAAAGAGCAGGGTAGAAATCAGCCAGGTACTAGGGGTCAGTCAGGGAATTATCGACCGTCACATATACTTAATTACGCTGGAAGAAGAAGAAAAGATTGGGGCATAAGCGAAAGACGAAAGCGTAGTTGCTTGCTTAGTTTCATGATGAAATAGGTAATCTGTTATATCTTTAAAAGGTATCAGAATCATCATTTACATCATACGCCGGATCTTGGTTTAACCTGAGAGTGAACGCACATGACGGGAAGAGGAGGGCAGAACTCTTCCCGTTCATTATCTCTACCATTTGCCATTCAATCGATCCCTTCTATTCTATCCCTTCTGTTTTTAGTAACTCATATTAAAAAGATCATCTTTTACTCACGCGTCGTTAACTCCAATCAAATGAATTATTATGGTGGCTAATAATAACCATAAGGAGTGTTTTTGCCTTGATATAGAAAAGAATAACGTGATTGAAGTAGAAGAAGTACGGCGCGATGCAGTATAAAATACCCTTAACTTAATAGGTCTATTAGTAGGGATTAATCCCGCCATCAAAGGAAACAACAAAATGTCTAGAACATGGATATTAATTATCTCGGGTATTGTTATTGGAGCTATTGCATTAACGTTGGCGATTGCAGGAAATCCACCCAACATGGGGGTTTGTGTCGCTTGTTTTATTCGAGATAGTGCCGGGAGCCTGAATCTTCACTCAACGGCTACGGTACAGTATCTGCGTCCGGAAATATTTGGTTTTGTGATCGGCGCCTTCGCGACGGCATTAATATTTAAAGAGTTCAAAGCCAAAGCGGGTTCAGCTCCGGTCATTCGTTTCACACTGGGTTTTCTGATGATGATCGGATGTCTGGTCTTTTTAGGTTGTCCATTGCGCATGGTTTTACGTATTGGTGCCGGAGATTTAAACGCAGTAATTGGATTAGTTGGGCTAGTCGCTGGTATAGGTATTGGTAGCCTGTTCCTGAAAAAAGGATTCTCGTTGCCCCGTAATTATAGTCAATCTTCTATTGAAGGTATTCTGTTTCCGGTTATCTGTATTGTCTTATTAATGATGTTTTTGTGGAACAGCGGCATATTTAGCGCCAGTGAGAAAGGACCAGGAGCCAGCCATGCTCCCGTATGGTTATCGATAATTGCTGGTCTGGTGATTGGTGTGGTTGTCCAACGTACGCGTTTTTGTTTTATTGGTATGGCGAAAAATATTTTTTTATCGCGTAACTACAATATGGCATTGGGAGTTTTAGCTTTAACGCTGATTGTGGCAGCCGGTAATCTTTATCTGGACAAATTTACTCTGGGTTTTGATAACCAACCAATAGCTCATACTGACGGGGTATGGAATTTCCTCTCGATGATGTTAGTTGGGCTTTGTGGGGTATTCATTACGGGTTGTCCATTACGCCAATTAATTAGTGCCGGGCAGGGAAGTTCTGACGCTGCAATTAGTGTGCTGGGAATGTTGATTGGTGCCGCATTTGCACATAACTTTGCTTTTGCATCCAGTCCGGCAGGGCCAACAGAGAATGGGAAAACTGTGGTTATTGTTGGCATTATTCTGGTATTGGCTATTGGTGTCATTTATACCGTAATGACACGTAAAACGCTGGAAAATGCGACTGATGAACAATGAATATCTGTTTCTTTTCCATACACCCTTGGGTGTAATTCAGCTAAAAAAGAAATTAAATGATTGGGGTATCCATTTTCTGATCATTGATGCTCCGAGAACACTTTCCGCAGAATGTGGTATGGCAGTACGTTTTGAATTAACTGAGCGGTATCAGTATTCGACCCTGATAAATTCACTGGTTAAATCGGTTTATCAGATAAAGGCAGAAGGCTATGATATTTTGTGGCAAGATCAACAATAACTGAGCAAGCATTAATAACAAAAAAGCGTCCATTATATGGGCGCTTTTTTGTTATCTCGACCGATAGCAGAAGAAAATTATTTTTATTCACTATGCTGAAAGCCGTTAAAATCTATTAGTTCTGGTTTATCACGCTCACATTTTCATCAGTAAAATTGTGTGATAAGGCAATGCATTATCACTAAGCTGTTTATCAACTTTTTCTAATTGAATTTTGTTTGTCAATTTAATCCGCATTAACAAATCTATTAAAACGCAAAATATGAAATCTCAGCTATTTTTTCGCTTTTTGGATAACTACTTTTCTTAAATTAGTCTAACTTGTTACAGTTTTAAGATTAAAGATGTTTAAGAACTGACGTTTTATCAGCGAACAGTGCAATGAAGCGTTATTTCTCAAATAATTAATGGAACTCGATACAGTAAATGTTAATTCTTGTTATCGGGATGGCAAATGGCCTTCGGGAATACCTGTCTGCTGTGTATCGGCTAATTAGTCAGAATACTCTTATTGTGATTGAGTATACGATTGTTATTTAGCAAAACCACCGTGGTACGGGTAGATATTTTAAGACCATTAAAACCTCGTTTGACTGATTGGATAATAAAGCAACATTTTTAATATCCTTAAAGCGAAGTTTCTGCGAGAAAGAGTGCTAAATGTCCTCATCACCAATCTATCAATGTAATGTCTATTTTGGGCTGGATATAGCACGGGCTTCGGATATTCTTTATGGGGGGTATTTTGAGCATCGTCTGTCTTCTTCTGCCCAATTAAGCTTATATCATCAAAGAGTGACATTGGATGATATTCGATTAGAAACCGGCAACTATAGTTTCCCTATCATCGCCAGAGGATGTACTCCTTCGGATACTATATGCATTGGTTTTATGGCGCACGGAAGTGACGTGACTCGTTATAATACGGTGCCAATTGGTACCGATGAAATACAAATTTACCCGGAAGGAACGGAGCTACTGTACCAATCTTCCGGCGCATCTCGTTGGATTATCTATGCTGTTCCTCGTGCAATATTGCAGCAGGCAATGCTGGCATATAGCGGTCAGGATATGATGCTATCAAAAGAGAATGCCATTTCTTTAAAATTGCCGGAAGGAAGCATTGATAGTCTGTTAAGGCAAACTAATGACATTTTCACTATAGCCCAAAACAGTTCAAACTCTGGTTATCGGGGAGGTGCTCTTAATAGAATTCAGGAACAATTATTGGCTAGTTACAGTCGGGCTGTTTGTGATGCTATGTTAGAATCTTCCATTGAAAAGAAGAGCAGTGTATCGCAACGCCACAATAATCTTATTTTGGACAGCGAATATTTTGTTATGTCTTGTGATGATGTCAGTACCAGTTTGATCAATATCGCTCAGAGGACTGGATATAGTCTGAGGGCGCTTGAACTTATTTTTCGTAATTCGGTAGGAATGTCACCGGGAAAATGGTTTTTAAACCTGAGGTTAAACGGTGCGTTACGCGATCTGTTGATGGCAACACCGATGAGTACTGTATCTGGTATTGCTACACGTTGGGGGTTTCAGCATCTTTCTCGTTTCTCTGAACAATACCGTAAGACGTTTGGTGAATACCCAAGCCACACATTAAATCGTAGTAAAAAGAGAGAGGAAACAGCTTTTTTCGAAAGGGAGTTTGATGGGCAAGTAACCCCGTAACTGATTGATTTTATTTTTATAACATAGATTATCCAGAATCATGTCTGATAAGTGTAGTCACGCTTATGATAAATTTTAAAATTCGCAAAACTAAATATTTCAGTTTGATTATTTTCATTAATTGTTAAATAACAAAATATCCAAAAATATATTTCCTGTGGTTTTTTCGTTTTTTGGATAACGGAATAATGGAACATATATTACATTGTTCGTGTTGTTTCATTGAACCTAAACTAAAGCAGGAGCGCATTATGTTTAAGAAGAAAACGCCATGTCGTTATTGTCAGGATAATCAATCCGTCAGAAAACATGGAAAAGGACGTGCAGGTTATCAACGTTTTTATTGTGTAAATTGTAGTCGTACATTCCAGGTGAAATACGTTTATTCAGCTTATTACAAAAATCCAGAACCAGTTTTATCTTAATGATAAAATGAATTAGAAAAATTTGTTATAAAGTCAATTGCCAAATTTGAAACTAAGTAATAGCTCATATTGATATTAATTATCATTTCATGTGTTTTTCATTATGGCATAACTTCATGATGCTAAAGTAGATGCAATGTCCGTCACTTAATCTTGAATTGACCTGTTAATAAAATTGAAAATATCTACTGAATAAATAGTTTAATCCTGTTTATTCAATTTGAGAAGCCCGTTGTATAGCGGGCTTTCATTTTTACTGTATTTATAATTAACTTACTTATTAAGCACAGATGAAATTTTTTTAATACTCTTGTCAATAACCCATTCAACTTATTTAAAATAATATATTTCTTATTGAGTTTTATATTGATTTTAATAAAGAGTATGTTATTTGATGATGATGTCGAATTTTAATGCCTAATTTTAACATCTAATAAGTTAAATTAACTATTTTAGATTATTATAATAGTGCGCATACCTAATGTGCTAAGCCGCAACTCAATCAAATTTTGAAGTACCCTATGTTATAGGTCTGACAAGGTTTAGTGACCAAAACACCTTGTTTATAATGTACTATCAATATGCAGAAATAATATCACCCCCACTTTATGTGTGGGGGTAGCGATTTGAATAATATTATTTAATATCAAATAACGTATCAACAGCGGCCAACTGCTCTGGATTGAGTTTACCGCCATAATTACGGGAAATTGGCTCAAGATATTTATATTTTCTGGCTACAGTAGTTTTAATCGTAGTCACAAAATCGTCACCAATGGCATAAATGCCGGATAGCCTTCCAATTTCTTCATGTAGCGCGGCAACTTCAGCAAGATTGTTAGCCTGATAAGCTGTTTTAATTTTAGTAAACAGCTCAGGTACTACATTATTTAAACCCGAAAGTACGCCAGCACCACCATTCATCAGATTAGGCACAAAATATTCGTCGTAACCGGCAAATATTGAGAAATCTTTCCGCACTGGCGCCATAGCGCGCACAATAAGGCGAGTATGAGAAGAGCAGTCCACAGTATCTTTAATACCAACAAAATTAGGGCACTCTTTAGCCAGCTTCAACACCAATGCAGCATCTACATCACAACCGGTTCGGGCCGGGAAGTTATAAATCAGCCATTTGCCTTTAAAGCGATTGTTCAGATCGATAAAATATTCATACAGCTGTTTTGGCGTTTGGGCGTAATAGTAGTGGGGTAATGCCATTACTGCTTCATAGCCTTCTGCATAAGCGATATCGGCCAGATGCACCATATCATCAACACAAGTTGTTGATACATGGGCAATCATTGGTAGCTTAGTCATCTTACGTGCTTTTTTCAGTAAACTCTCACGCTCGCTGAGGCTCATGGTAACAAACTCGCCAATTGTTCCCATTAGCAATATACCATCGGTTCCTGAAGCAGCCAGACGATCAAAATGCTTTTGAAGTGCATCATAATCAATTTCACCGCTGGTTTTGAATGGTATGACAGAAGGGCACCAGGCACCGGAAAACAGGGCTTTATTACTCATTTCTTATTCCTCTGATGATTCACGACATAATTTCCCGGGCACGATACCACTAAATCATTTATGGCATTTATCAGACCCGGATGTCTGTTCTGATCGCTTACAACAGGAATGCGGTCATCACGGGTTATTTGCTACGATTTAATTTTAACTCTTATATGTGGGAGCTTAAATCTCATATATAAGAGCTATAAATATACCGAAGATAAAGCCCTTGTTAAAGCAGCGTAAGGGGTAATAAACGGAGACAGATCACAGAATTGAATGATGAATCCGCAGAAGGGCGATCTGCGGTTGATAAGAAAGAATAATTAACGAATGGATTCTGACAGCATGTTAGCTGCGGTTTTCACTAATTCTACGAATTCCGGAATTTTTTCTTCAGGAACTTGAAAGCTAACGCCAGACATACTGATTGCGGCAATGACCTTATTATTTCGATCAAACACCGGAGCTGAGATGCAGCTAACGCCGTCATAATCTTCTTCATTGTCAAATGCCCAACCCTGTCGGCGAACCGTGGCTAATTCCGCTTTAAATGCGCTACGGGTTGTGATGGTGGTTTTAGTTTTTGCTTCTAATCGTTCTTCCGGCAGCAGGCGATCAATTTCCGCTTCAGGTAACCAGGCCAGAAGGCATTTTCCCAAACTGGAACTGTGCAATGACAGGCGTTTTCCTAACCAGCTTCGTACAACTATGGCTCCCGGGCTTTCTATTTTTGCCAGATAAATTGCAGAAGTATTATCCAGAACGCCCAGATGGCAGGCTAGTCCGGTGCTATCCCGTAAAAAAGTCATCGGAGCAATCGCCAAATTCCGAATATCAAAGCTCTCAATGGCGCGAATACCTAGTTCAAACAATGTTAGCCCCAGATAGTAACGGCCTTTTTCCTGACGTAAAAAGCCATGTGCTACCAGACTATTAAGTAATGTAGCCGTTGAGCTTTGGGCCAGATCCAGAGTTTGATGAATTTGGCTAAACGTGACACTGCCTTGAGTAGAGACATACTTTAAAATGCGGGTCGTTTTATCAATGGCCGGTGTTTTGGTCGTAATCTCTTGCATAAGGCTCTGGGTCTTGGGGCAGATAGTAAATCGCAGTGTAAAGTAAAAATGAAGCAAATTCAAAATACTGACCACCAGTAACTGAGGTTTTGCGTAACTGACGTTATTATGAATAATAGTCGACTGTTATTAGCGTATCAAAGGCGGGGAACAGAAGTGCCATCATTTAAGGATATTGCAGAGCTTAGTGACTTACATCAGAGCTTACCGACGTTTGTTAATAAGTTACATCAATTGCTTACGCGGCTGGAACTGTCGCTGGAAACTTATTATGCGGACCATATTTCTGTTCGCTGTTTCCAGAAAACTACCGCGGATCGCTGGCGTCAGGGGTTAATGCAGTGTGGTGAACTGATGTCTGAAAAGATAATCAATGGTCGCCCAATTTGTCTGTTTAATCTGCATGAACCATTACAGGTTGGCCTGTGGCGAATTGACTGTGTTGAGTTGCCCTATCCGGGAGATAAACTTTATCCGCAGGAGGATTGGGAACACGTAGAATGGGTCGTACCTGGCGATGTGGAAAATTTCCATCAAACGGCACTGGCGCTGTTTTCAGACGATATTCTGTTGATGCCGCAGCTAAAACTAAAATTCAGTAATCCTGCTGGAGAAGGGGAAAGATTGCCCAATCCAACGTTGGCGGTAACAGATAATGGGGTAACCGTAAAATTTCACCCGTACAGCATTCAGGAAGTAGTTAAAAGCGAAAGCTAAATGATGGCAGTAAAGGAAAAGACGGTCACCATTATTTAATGATGACCGTGACCTGTCAGGCTAAAGCGGGTAAGGTTGCTACGGCGTTCGTCATACGCGTTAACGCTTGCTCCAGTAGCGCTCGCTGGCAGCCAAAATTCAGGCGAACAAAATTCGGATTACCAAAATCACTGCCTGGTGATAATCCAACGCCAGCTTGCTCAAAGAAAGCATGTGGATTGGTTACTGCTAATCCTGAAGCATCAATCCAGGCCAGATAGGTGGCTTCAACAGGCATCAATTTTAGTCCGGGAATTGCATTAATTCTCTCCATTACCAAATCCCGATTACCACGCAGATAGGTTAATTGCTCTGCAAGCCATTCATCACCGCCCTTGTAGGCGGCAGTTGCAGCTACATAAGCCAGAATATCGACGCTGGGAACAATACCGGCTCGCGCTTCGGTAAAGCGATGTCGCAATGCTGCATTTGGAATAACGGCAATGGATGCACCTAACCCGGCGATATTAAAGGTTTTAGATGGAGACATTAACGTTACAGAACGTTGAGCCGCATCTTCGCTGAGAGAAGCGAAAGGAATATGTTCCAGCCCTTCATCCAGCAGAAGGTCACAGTGAATTTCATCTGAACAAACAATCAAATTATGTCGCTGGGCGAAATCAAGCTGAGCCGCTAACTCATGGCGACGATAAACGGTTCCACCAGGATTCTGTGGATTACATAGCATCAGCAGTTTTTCAGAACCGGATAGCTGATTTTCTGTGGCCTCCAGATCTAGCACCCAGCGCTTATTTTGTAACTTAACTGGTGCAGAAACCTGATTACGGTTAGCAAACCGTGCAGCTTTCATAAATGGAGGGTAAATTGGATGGGGGGCAATAGTTCCCTGTTCCGGAGTAGTTAATGCCCGAACGCATAAGTTTAATCCACATACTAACCCCGGAAGAAAAACCAGCCATTCTGGTTTTACATCCCATTGGTAGCGTTGCTTCATTCGCTGAATGAACACCTCAACCAGCTCGGGTGAAGGATAGCCATAACCAAATACCCCATGGGCTACACGTTTTTGCAGGGCGTCAATAACAGCGATAGGAGATTTAAAGTCACTATCTGCAACCCATAGGGGAATAATCTCTTTATCTTCATATTTGTGCCACTTATCACTATCGGTGTGATGTCGCTCCACATACAGATCAAAATTAGATGCCATAATAAAACCTTTAGTGCGCCTTTGATTGGGTGTCATTTAATAAAGTGTAGACTACGCCAGATGTGTTCTCTTGCTCAAGAATTGTTTTGTTTTTACTTGATTTAGGGGGAAAGATGTCAAAACTGGAGGTGTGTTGTTATAGCGCCGATTGTGCCATAAAGGCCGAGCGCGCTGGCGCGGATCGCATAGAACTTTGTGCAGGCAAGCAAGAAGGAGGAATTACGCCGAGTATTGGCATGCTTGACTGGGTTTCTCATCAGGTTTCTATTCCGGTTCATCCTATTGTACGTCCAAGAGGAGGGGACTTTTGTTATAGCGAAAGTGAGTTCGCCATTATTAAGCGTGATATTGACCAGATCCGCGACCTTGGTTTCCCGGGTATCGTCATTGGGATCCTGACGGAAGATGGCCATATTGACGTTGAACGTATGCAACAAATCCTTCGCCAAACGGCAGGAATGTCTGTTACTTTTCATCGGGCGTTTGATATGTGTGCTAATCCGTTACTGGCACTAAGCCAACTGACGGATTTGGGAGTGGACCGTATTCTGACGTCGGGGCAACAGCAAACAGCTGAGGTTGGATTGTCCTTAATTCGTACCCTGATTCAGCAAAGCCAACGGCCGGTTATTATGCCCGGTGGCGGTATTCGCCTGACGAATATTCATAAATTTATCGAAGCTGGCGTTCAGGAGATTCACACTTCTGCCTGCCAAATCGTTCCATCCTGTATGCGTTATCGTAAGGCTGGCGTGAATATGAATACCGATAGTGAAGCAGATGAATTTGCTCAGTTTCAGGTTGATAGTGATATGGTGGCGGCGATGAAGGAGGTTTTCGCTCCCAGCGTTGTGAGGTTTCGCCAGCAGGTAGGCTAACAACGCTCATGATGACTAAGAGGCCAGATAATTATCTGGCCTTTCTACTTTTGTTATTCCATCAAATTTTAAAGCATTGTTTATTGCTGAGGAGTAATAAACAGCATTTGTGATGGGCTGCCAACAGGGGTAAAGCGGTTAGTGAATGTCAGTTTGCCATTGGTTGGGTCGATGCTGAACGTAGTGATGTTATCACTACGTTGATTCATCGCGTATAGGGAGTGACCATCCGGAGAAATAACCACTGTGCGAGTGTAATCGCCATGAGTCCAGATATTATTTGCCAGCGTTAAGCTACCATTCTCATTAATATTAAAATGCGAAATACTGTTATGCAGACGATTTGCCACATACAGATGGTGACCATCCTGACTGAGTACCAGACCGGAAGCGAAGCTGGTTCCTTTGTACCCTTCAGGTAAAGAGGATATCGTTTGCTGTTCCATCAATTTTCCACTTTCCATATCAAACAGATAGGTTGTCAGGGTGGAGGACTCTTCATTAATTAAATAGACATGCTTATTCGTCGGGTGAAAAACGAAATGGCGAGGTCCGGCACCGGCTGATGATGCAGCAATAAATGGTGGATTGTTAGCTGAAAGAACGCCGTTGCTGCTATCTATCCGCCATTGATAAATACGGTCTAAACCCAAATCGGTAGAGTAAACGAATTTTCCATCAGGGTCGCTGCCGATCATATGGGCATGTGGGCCGTCGTGATCGCTGAAGGCGAAGCTGCCTTCAACGGCAGCGGCAGGTTTGCTTGCACCAGGTTCTCCACTGCTTTGCTTCACGGATGCAGGTCGCCCCAGTGAACCATCTTTATTAATCGGAAAACTGGCAATAGAACCGCTGATGTAGTTTGCTACTAATAGAAACTTACCGTTGGGATGAATAGAAATATAAACCGGACCAGCGCCCTGAGAGTCAACTTCGTTCAGTTTTTTTAAACTGCCATCCTGACTATTTACAGCATAAGCGGTGAGAGAACCATGTTTCCCACCGTTATAGTTAGCCACTTCACTGGCGACATAAAGATGTTTGCTATCGTTGTCTAATACAATTTGTGCAGCATTAGGTATGTTGCTAACCAGTTTATCTTTTTTAAGTGAACCATCTTTATCTACCTTCATCAGATAGATACCTTCTCCATTAGGATTATAGGTGGCAACATAAGCCATTGTGTCTGAGGGAGTAATAGCAGAAGGTTCGGTATTGGCTAAAACGGGAAAAGCAGCAAGAGAAGATAATCCAATAATGATACTGCGGTAAATTGCTGTGGTTGCTGAACCATCCATGCGTTTTTTATTCATATAATCTCCTGTGCTTTTATAAACGTACGACACCTCTTAAATGTATAGATAAGACAAGAGTGAATGTCGTGGTGTGATAATTGACATTGGGATTAATGATTACCCCAGATCTTGAAAAGATCAAATAAACCATACTGAAATTTGGTAGAACCCCATTACTTGAAGCTAAAGAAGTCCTGAATTGAAGCGGTCGTGTTTTCAACGATACCTTTTTTCAAATGGCCTATATACAACAGTGGTTTATTTGGCGTCAGAGATGCGACATCACCTTCACGCATATGAAGAAGGTCTACCGGGCTAACCCAAACCGGGTCAGATGCGGTGATAGGAAGTCCTGCCTGATTGTAAGCTTCAATGACGAACTGAGAACAAAAGAAGCTACCTTTAGCATCATCGTCTGAGCCCAGTTGGACTTTAGCCAATGTGCTAATGCAGTTATTGCGGAATTTTTCAGAGAATGGATTCAGGCTGCATAGCTGACGCGTCATCATAAATGGGGCCATCAGTGCGACGCCATTATAATTATAACGTTGGCCAACTTGAGACTCTGAAAAATTACGAATCGCTAAAGCCTGTTCTGTTGATAGCTCAGGTACCCGGAAAACAATGATCTTGGAGTTATGATCGATCACTTTATCCAGAGATACGATTTGCACTCCGCTGCCACCCACAGCTTCAACTACCTGATCGTTACCTAAATAGATAGCCGCATGGCTAACTGTTGAAGCGCTAAACAGGCGAATTCCTAAAGAAGTTGGTCCATAAGGTGAGGTTAGCAGAATATCACCGGCAACCATTTCCGTAGCAGGAATAACCAGACTTCCTCCTTCAGGATAGGAATGAAGGCGCTGCATCTGAATTTCTACCGGTAGGGCGTTAGTTGTACTGAGTTGATTATCTTCTTTTTCAGAAATCTGCATAGTGCAGCCGCTAAGTAAAAAGCAGCCACTGAACACAATGGCAAACAGAGATGTAACGGGCCTGCAAAATGACATGGTTTAATCCTTTAATCCGCTAAACAGACCGGCAGTTATGGTCTTTTCGCTACAATAACAGCTCTGATTGGCGCTGGGTATCCTTCAATAGTCTTACTGTGATCCTGTGGGTCAAGAAATTCAGCTAAAGAATCACTGGTCATCCAATCTGTTTTACGTTGTTCTTCAACGGAAGTAGGGCAAACATCAACAATACGAATATCAATAAAACCACATTTTTCCAGCCAGTTAACCAGTGCCGCAGCCGATGGAATAAAATATACATTACGCATTTGAGCGTAGCGATCTCCGGGCACTAATACCTGATGTTCATCGCCTTCAATAACGATGGTTTCCAGTACCAATTCACCGCCTGAAACTAACTGATTTTTTAGCTGATACAAATGGTCGAGAGGTGAACGACGATGGTAGAGCACGCCCATGGAGAATACGGTATCAAAGGCCTTTAATTCGGGTAACTGCTCGATGCCTAATGGCAGCAGATGTGCCCGCTGATCGCCACCTAACAGTTTACGTATCGCTTCAAACTGGCATAAAAATAGTTGGGTAGGGTCAATTCCAACTGCTAAATGAGCACCGGCACCAATCATACGCCACATGTGATAGCCGCTACCGCATCCAACATCTAATACAGTACGACCAGCTAAAGAAGAGATATGGGGGACAACGCGTTCCCATTTCCAGTCCGACCGCCATTCAGTATCAATATGAATGCCATATAGGTTAAATGGCCCTTTGCGCCAGGGCATCAATGTTTTTAAATGCGTCAATATACCCAACTGCTGGCCTTCGCTCAGATCAGGAGAGATATTTGCGGTAACACTGTGTAATAAGTCTAACGGATCGGGTTTAATGGTTGGCATATATTCAACTGCATTAAACCATTGTTTGAATTGCCCGTGATGGGAACTCTTTTGCCAGGCAGCAATTTGGGCTGGTAGGGTTTCTAACCAGTGACTAAGAGGGCCTTTAGCGATCAGACGGTAAAAATCACCAAACTCGATCATGATTTAGCATCCTCTTTTACTGCAATCAATGAGCCAAAGTTAAAGCATTGAAACCAGGTTTCTGCATGGCTGAAACCCGCCTGATGCAGGCGAGTTTTGTGGGCTTCCACACTGTCGGTGCGCATCACGTTTTCCAACATGCTGCGTTTTTGGCTAATTTCCAGTTCGCTGTAGCCATTGGCACGTTTAAAATCATGGTGCATATCAAACAGTAACTCACCAATTTGCTGGTCTTCAAAACTGAATTTTTCTGACAGCACCAGAATGCCGCCAGGTAACATTCCCTGATAGATTTTATTCAGTAAACGCTGGCGATCATCGGGTTCGAGAAACTGTAGGGTAAAATTCAACACCACCATTGAGGCATCTTGAATTTCAACATCACGAATGTCAGCCTCGATGACCTCCACCGGAGTGACAGCACGAAAAGCGTCAATATGACGACGACAGCGTTCAACCATCGCCGGTGAGTTATCGACAGCGATAATATGGCAACCATCAACTTTAATGTTACGTCTAACCGACAGGGTTGCTGCACCAAGAGAACAGCCCAAATCATAAATGTGGGTATTAGGGCGAACAAAGCGTTCAGCCAGCATGCCAATCATCGAAATAATGTTGGAATAACCTGGAACGGAGCGTTGAATCATATCCGGGAATACTTCGGCGACCTGCTCGTCGAAAGTCCAGTCACCCAGTTTATTTATCGGGGCAGCAAATAAGGTATCGCGGTTTGGCATAGCAATAGAAAGAGTCAGTACAATGAATAAGAGGCACAGTTTATCAGAGCAGTGGGGGAATGTCTGTAAACCCGGCGGCAAATAACCAACCGCGTGATAATGATAATCACGTATTACTGTGATGCTAAATTAGTACAGAACCAAAATTTGCTCCCACGGCAAGTAATAGATATTGGCACAAATCATCATCACCATAGAAATATAGGTAGCGGCCATGCCAGAACGACGCCAAAACCAATCGCGGTGGCGTAATGCATAATAATGACTAAGGCGACCAGCGAATAACATAATTCCACTAACGTGAACCAACCACACGTTAGCGCCGTTCATTTCCATAATCACCATCAAAATTAGCGCAATAGGAATATATTCCACGGCATTACCGTGAATACGAACCGCCATCTGCAACTCATAAAAGCCACCATCGCCAAACGGAACGCGATATTGGGTACGAAGCTTTACTACATCAAGAGACAGCTTAAATAATAGTAGTGCGCCCAGCACAGCATACAGTGCGCTAACCATTCATCACCCCACAGATATAATTTTTGCAACAGAATAATAACCGGATATAACAAAAAATTCCGCTATAAAGAAATAAGTTTAGCTTACTTACTATTTTATAAGATAAAAAATTTAATCATAAAGCCGAATTATTATCATTAAATTAAATTTTCAGCGAAGTAATTAATAGAATTGTGGATCAGACAGATGCAGGATCTTTGTTTGTAAGGATGCTAATGATGAGTTTTTAAAACGAGAGTGCTGTTTTTTTGTTCGTTTAAGCATAAATTAGTTTGAATCCGGGCGATGTCACCTGATGTAGCTCTTATCGGCAGTGATAATTTCCTTTATAATAACCGCCTTTTGGGTGGCGCTATGATTTAACCGTTTAGCCTCATCCTGATTGAATGAAATAACAAACGATCGGTATTCAGAATCATTATTATGCCTATTTATGAATATGAGTGTGGTGTTTGCCACCATCGTCTGGATAAATTACAGAAGTTAGCTGATGCCCCTTTGGTGGAATGCCCTAAGTGTGGTGAGTCAGCATTAGTTAAATTGGTCTCCCCCGGAAATTTCCATTTGAAAGGTTCCGGCTGGTATGCGAGTGAAGCCCCGCAAAGCCGTAAGAATACTTCATCAGATACCCCTTGTGCTGGGGCCTGTCAGGCGAATTGCCCGGGCGCAGCATTGGCTGAATAAAAGGATAGATCGTTATGCGTACTCATTATTGTGGACAGCTCAACACTACTCATGTTGGGCAAGAAGTAACCCTGTGCGGCTGGGTAAATCGTCGTCGTGACTTAGGCGGTTTAATTTTTATCGATATGCGTGACCGTGAGGGTATTGTACAGGTGTTTTTTGATCCTGATTGCAAAGCTGCATATGAGCAAGCCTCTGAGTTACGTAATGAGTATTGCATCCAAATCGTTGGAACCGTACGTGCCCGTCCTGAAAGTCAGGCAAACAAAGATATGGTAACCGGTGGCGTAGAAATCTTTGCTCATACCCTGAATATCATTAACCGTTCAGAACCACTGCCGCTGGATTCTAATCAAAACAATACTGAAGAACAGCGTCTGAAATATCGCTATTTGGATCTGCGTCGTCCGGAAATGGCTGAGCGTCTGAAAGCTCGTGCGCGCATTACTGCATTTGTTCGCCGCTATATGGACGGCAACGGCTTCCTGGATATTGAAACCCCAATGCTGACTAAAGCGACGCCGGAAGGTGCTCGTGACTATCTGGTGCCAAGCCGGGTACATAAAGGCAAATTCTATGCACTGCCTCAATCACCTCAGCTGTTTAAACAACTGCTGATGATGTCTGGTTTTGACCGCTATTATCAAATCGTGAAATGTTTCCGCGATGAAGATTTACGTGCAGACCGTCAGCCAGAATTCACCCAAATCGACGTTGAAACCTCATTTATGAGCGCAGAACAGGTTCGGGCCATTATGGAAAAAATGGTTCGCGAGCTGTGGACTGAAGTAAAAGGTGTTGATTTAGGTCAGTTCCCAAGTATGACTTTCGCTGAAGCCATGCGTCGTTACGGTTCTGACAAACCAGATCTGCGTAACCCAATGGAACTGGTTGACGTTGCTGATTTGCTAAAAGACGTCGATTTTAAAGTATTCTCTGGTCCGGCAAACGATCCTAAAGGCCGTGTTGCTGTACTTTGTGTACCTGGTGGCGCTCAACTAACTCGTAAGCAAATTGATGACTACACTCAATTTGTTTCGATTTATGGTGCTAAAGGTCTGGCCTGGATGAAGGTCAACGATCGTAATGGTGGAATGGATGGCGTACAGAGTCCGGTAGCTAAATTCCTCACGGCTGAAATAATTGAGTCGATGCTGGAACGTACTCAGGCAAAAGATGGTGACATCCTGTTATTTGGTGCTGATAGTTTTAAAGTAGCAACCGATGCTATGGGTGCGCTGCGACTGAAAGTGGGTCGTGACCTGAAGATCACTAATGAAGACAGTTGGGCTCCGCTGTGGGTTATCGATTTCCCAATGTTTGAAGATGATGGTGAAGGTGGTTTAACTGCCATGCATCATCCGTTTACTTCACCGAAAGAGATGACGCCTGAGCAACTGGTTGCCGATCCGGAATCAGCCATTGCCAATGCCTATGATATGGTACTGAATGGTTATGAAGTCGGTGGTGGTTCAGTTCGTATCTATAATGGTCAAATGCAACAAGCCGTATTTGGTATTCTGGGTATTAATGAACAGGAACAACGTGAGAAATTCGGATTTTTACTGGATGCGCTAAAATATGGCACACCACCACATGCGGGGATCGCATTTGGTCTGGACCGTTTAGTGATGTTGCTGACGGGTACTGAAAATATTCGTGACGTTATTGCCTTCCCGAAAACCACGGCAGCGTCCTGTCTGATGACTGAAGCACCAAGCTATGCTAATCCAGCGTCGCTGAAAGAACTGTCTATCAGTGTCGTGACAGAGAAGTCAGATAAGTAATATGAAGCAGTTTAAGCGCCCGGAATCTGTGCTGGTTGTGATTTACAGCCGTGATAGTGGTCGGGTGCTTATGTTACAACGTAACGACGATCCTGACTTTTGGCAATCGGTTACCGGTAGCCTTGAGGCGGGAGAGTCTACGGAACAAACGGCGCTACGAGAAGTCAGGGAAGAGGTTGGTATTGATATTCAGGCAGAAAATTTGATTCTGCAAGACTGTCAATGTAGCGTTGAATTTGAAATTTTTACACATTTTCGCCACCGTTATGCACCGGGTACTACGCATAATCTGGAACATTGGTTTTGTCTGGCACTACCCACAGAGCGTGAAGTTGAGTTGTCTGAGCATCATGCTTACCAGTGGCTGGATAAAACACAGGCTGCTCAACTAACAAAATCGTGGAGCAACCAACAGGCGATTGAAGAATTTGTTATTTCTCATTAAGCCTTAACCGGCTTTCGACTGGAGATTTTTTATGGCAGGTCATAGTAAATGGGCCAATACCAAGCATCGTAAAGCGGCACAAGATGCAAAACGCGGTAAAATTTTTACAAAAATCATTCGTGAGCTGGTAACAGCTGCCAAGTTAGGCGGTGGTGACCCAGGATCGAACCCGCGTTTACGTGCTGCTATCGATAAAGCATTATCAAACAACATGACGCGGGATACCCTAAACCGCGCCATTGCCCGCGGTGCGGGTGGTGATGACGATAACGATATGGAAACCATCATTTATGAAGGTTACGGCCCGGGCGGTACAGCAGTTATGGTTGAGTGTTTGAGTGATAACCGTAACCGTACCGTATCTGAGGTTCGCCATGCGTTTACTAAAACCGGTGGTAACCTGGGTACTGATGGCTCCGTTTCTTATCTGTTTACCAAGAAAGGCGTTATCTCTTATGCGGAAGGTGCCGATGAAGATGCGGTAATGGATGCAGCGTTAGAAGCCGGAGCAGACGACGTTGTTACTTATGATGATGGTGCTATCGATGTATTCACCACACCAGAAAGTTTTGGTGATGTGAAAGATGCACTGGATGCCGCTGGTCTGGTCTCTATCGCAGCAGAAGTCTCTCTGATTCCATCAACTAAAGCTGAACTGGATGCAGAAACTGCACCAAAACTGCTGCGTTTGATCGATATGCTGGAAGATTCCGATGACGTTCAAGAGGTTTACCACAATGGTGAAATCTCTGATGAGGTTGCGGCAACACTTTAATGGCCATCATTCTTGGCATTGACCCCGGCTCGCGAATTACTGGCTACGGCGTAATTCGTCAGCAGGGGCGTAAGTTAGAGTATCTCGGGAGCGGTTGCATTCGCACCGCTGTCGACGACCTTCCTACCCGCCTCAAGCTGGTCTATGCTGGCGTCAGTGAAATTATCACTCAGTTCCAACCTGATTTTTTTGCCATTGAGCAGGTATTTATGGCTCGCAATGCGGACTCCGCATTAAAGCTGGGCCAGGCGCGCGGCGCTGCAATTGTTGCGGCGGTGAATGCTGATTTACCCGTCTTTGAATATGCGGCGCGTCAGGTGAAGCAAACGGTAGTAGGGCATGGTGCGGCAGAAAAATCACAGGTACAGCATATGGTGAGAACCTTGCTTAAACTGACTGCTAACCCACAGGCAGATGCCGCCGATGCGCTGGCAATCGCCATTACTCACTGTCACTTGAGCCAGAATACCATTCGCATGGGCAATGCCAGATTAACGCTGGCCCGTGGTCGGGTTGGGGAATAATTGAGTGAAAAGCTGAAGCTAAGTGATGCAGCGATCAAATTAATAAAACAAAAGCTGGATATTTATCCAGCTTTTGTTATGTAATACGTGTATAAATAGAGACGTTAAGCGGCAGGCCACTTAAGATGAACTTTATCTTTAGTTTCTGCCCTGTGTAAGCCATAAGGAGCCTGAATCGTGATTGGTCGTTTACGTGGAGTTATTCTGGAAAAACAGCCCCCTGAAGTTCTGCTTGAGGTGAATGGTGTTGGTTATGAAGTATTTATGCCAATGAGCTGTTTCTATGAATTACCCGATCGGGGTCAGGAAGCCATTATCTTCACCCATTTTGTGGTGCGTGAAGATGCGCAATTACTGTATGGCTTTAATGATAAGCAGGAGCGGGCGCTGTTTCGCGAATTGATTAAAGTGAATGGCGTTGGGCCAAAACTGGCTCTGGCGATTCTCTCTGGTATGTCTGCCCAGCAGTTTGTTCATGCCGTAGAACAGGAACAAATTAGTACATTGGTTAAGTTGCCGGGTGTTGGTAAGAAAACCGCTGAACGCCTGGTGGTAGAAATGAAAGATCGCTTCAAAGGACTCAATGGCGATCTGTTTAACAACAATAACGACTTGCCTCCACTTAGCCCGTCGAAAAGCGCGGATAATGATGCAGAGTCGGAAGCGGTATCTGCACTGGTCTCTCTGGGTTATAAGCCACAGGAAGCCAGCCGACTGGTCAGCAAAGTGGTAACGCCGGGTGCCGATAGTGAAACCCTGATCCGTGAAGCATTGCGTTCTGCACTGTAAGTAGAAAGAGAAAAAGCATGATTGAAGCCGATCGTTTGATTTCACCCGTAGCGCAGTTTGAAGAAGAAGACCCTATCGACCGTGCGATGCGCCCTAAACTACTAAGTGAGTATGTTGGGCAGCCTCACGTTCGTGAACAGATGGAGATCTTTATTCAGGCCGCCAGATTACGAGGTGATGCGCTGGATCATCTGCTGATTTTTGGTCCTCCCGGCTTAGGTAAGACCACATTGGCTAATATCGTTGCCAATGAAATGGGGGTAAATCTGCGAACCACTTCAGGACCTGTTCTGGAAAAAGCAGGGGATCTGGCAGCGATGTTAACCAATCTGGAACCTCATGATGTGCTGTTTATTGATGAGATTCATCGTCTTTCGCCAGTAGTGGAAGAGATTCTGTATCCGGCAATGGAGGACTATCAGCTGGATATCATGATTGGTGAAGGTCCGGCTGCGCGTTCTATTAAAATTGATTTACCCCCGTTTACTCTGGTTGGCGCCACAACGCGTGCAGGTTCACTCACTTCGCCGTTACGCGATCGTTTTGGTATTGTGCAGCGTTTGGAGTTCTATCAGGTTGCCGATCTGGAATCGATTGTTTCACGTAGCGCTCAGTGTATGGATCTCAATTTGTCACAGGAAGGAGCCAATCAGATTGCCCGCCGGGCACGAGGAACACCGCGCATAGCTAACCGTCTGCTACGTCGGGTGCGTGATTTTGCCGAGGTTCGGGCAAATGGTGCCATTGATGGTGATGTGGCAACTCGGGCGCTGGATATGCTGGATGTCGACGCTGAAGGTTTTGATTTTATGGACCGTAAGCTATTACTGGCCATTATCGATAAATTTATGGGTGGTCCGGTTGGATTGGATAACCTTGCTGCCGCGATTGGGGAAGAGCGGGAAACTATCGAAGATGTTATCGAACCTTATCTGATTCAGCAGGGCTTCATTCAGCGCACGCCAAGAGGGCGCATGGCAACTCAACATGCCTATCAACATTTTGGCATTACCAGAGATGACGAACGGCGTTAATATTAACCGTCAGAAAAGATAAAAAAACCGGAGAACATAGCTCCGGTTTTTTATTGAGTCAGGTTGATTATCAATAATTATTGATACAGGCTCAGGTTCTCTTTTGCGTAAGCTTCAAAATCGGTGCAACCACCAATATGAACCTGATCGATAAAGATTTGAGGTACGGTTTCTACTGGTTTACCGACGGTTTTTTCCAGGTCGGCTTTAGTAATACCTTCTGCGTGAATATCAACATAGTTATAGCTGAAATCGTCACGTTCCTGACTTAATTTTTCTGCTAATTCTTTAGCACGAACACAATAAGGACACCCAGGACGTCCAAAAATCACAACAAACATGAATACTCCTTAAAATTTTTAGAATGTTCGGCTTTTCGCCGTTAGCCAATATGATAAAAACTGCCGATACTATGCCCGTCACAGGCAGTAAAAAAAAGCAGGAATTACCTGTCAGTTTGATAAATCTTACCTATCTGACACTAACTGCATAAATTTATAAAGAAAAATTTGTGTAAAAAAACATATAGCAGTCAGCCGCTGGGGAATCACTTTCTGTCAGAGGAGCTGTATATGTTACGATAACCCGTGTTTTAGCTACGTTGTCAGGTTACACCAACAAAAATCAGGACTTTCTATGACGCCAACTATCGATCTTATCTGCTCCCATCGTTCCATCCGTGCTTTTACCCCTCAACCGGTGACGGATGAACAGCGTCAGGCAATTATTCGGGCCGCGCAGTCAACATCAAGCTCCAGCTTTTTGCAATGCAGTTCGATCATTCGGGTAACCGACCGGGATTTGCGTTTGGCACTGGTGGAATACAGCGGTGGTCAAAAGCATGTGGCTCAGGCGGCAGAGTTTTGGGTGTTTTGTGCTGACTATCATCGCAATCAGGAAATCTGCCCTGAAGCTGAACTGGGATATGCAGAACAATTATTGTTAGGTGCGGTTGATACCGCCATGATGGCGCAAAATGCCTTAACGGCAGCAGAATCATTAGGGCTGGGTGGTGTGTATATCGGTGGGCTAAGAAATAATATCGCAGCAGTGACCGAGCTACTGCAACTGCCAAAACATGTATTGCCGCTGTTTGGCCTGTGTCTGGGTTATCCCGATCAACAGCCTGAACAGAAGCCTCGTTTGCCTGCGGAGATAGTAGTGCATGAAAATAACTATCAACCATTAAACCGGGAACTGCTGGCGCAATACGATGCCCATATTGTGGCTTATTACGAGGCTCGTTCAGAGAATAAAAAGCACGTTAGCTGGAGCGAACAAATAGCCGCTACGGTTCGTAAAGAGCGTCGTCCATTTATTCTGGACTATCTGCATAAGCAGGGTTGGGTAACCCGCTAAGTTAGCGAAATTGGTTATTGGATAGCTGGTATTGATAGCCAGCATCCGATAGCTTTTTGATGAGTGCATCCCGGTCAATCTCATAACTACTTACCAAATCGTCAAGGGATTCGAACTCATCTCTTAGTTTCATATTGATGAGGCTAAATAGCAGGTGGGGATCCATAGTTAAAAAGTTTCGACGTTGCATATTTTTTCCGGTGATGACGTAAAAACTCATAATAACTTACCTCATCAGGTAATAAATAGGGTAATATTCGTGCGTTATTGCACTTTCTTTTTGATTTACTGAGGACATACCATAATGGATAAGCTGATCGTCCCTGATCTGGCCCTAATGCGTAGTTGGCTTGAACAGTTGGGCATCGCCTTTTTCGAATGTGATTCTTGTCAGGCTTTACATTTACCATACCTGCAAAGCGTTGATGGTATTTTTGATGCCAAGGTCGATCTACTCGAAAATGTTATTTTATTCTCTGCTGTGGCGGAAATTCGTCCTGTGGCACTGATTCCTTTGGTTGCCGATCTCAGCCAAATTAATGCCTCATCATTAACCACTAAAGTATTTATTGATGTTCAGGATGACAACTTACCTAAGATGGTTATTTGTCAGTCTTTGAGTGCGGCTGCGGGTATCACATTAGAGCAGTTCCGTTTGCTACTGCAGGAAGCAGAAGAACAAACCACTCAAATTATTATGGAAGCCAGAGCCAATGAGCTACTGACTGTCAGTGATAACGAGCGTGAGACTGAAGATGATATTCAGGTGCTTCGTTCAATTACCCATACCATTCATTAATTTTTCCTATATCTGCTTAATCCAGTGTTCCGGAGTCCGTTCTGATGCAGTGCCAGCTTCATGCCGCAGGGCTTTGTTATTCATGCCAATGGATAGATAAACCCTATTCACAGCAACTGGAAGAGAAACAGCAAGGGCTGGCAATATTGCTGGATTCGATCCCCGTTGAGCAGTGGTGTATGCCGGTATCAGGTGTTGAGGCTGGCTTTCGCAATAAAGCAAAAATGGTGGTAAGCGGTAGTGTTGAACGTCCGATATTAGGGCTACCAGTTAAACAGGGTGAAGCGGTCGATTTGTGTGACTGTCCACTTTATCCTGAGTCTATGCGCAATGTGTTTCCATACCTCAAACAGTTTATTGCCCGGGCAGGATTAACACCCTATAACGTAGAACGTAAACGGGGCGAATTGAAATTTATTCTGCTTACTGAGAGTCAGTTCAATGGCGGATTAATGCTGCGTTTTGTGCTGCGTTCAGAAAATAAACTCCAACAGTTGCGCCAGGCTATACCCTGGTTACAGGCACAGTTACCTCAACTACAGGTTATATCGGCAAATATCCAACCGATTCACATGGCGGTGCTGGAAGGGGAACAGGAAATCATTCTCACTTCCCAGGATGCGTTAGAAGAACAGTTAAATCATATTCCGTTGTATATTCGGCCGCGCAGTTTTTTTCAGACTAATCCTGAAGTAGCAGAAAAGCTGTATGCCACCGCAAGAGAGTGGGTATCAACGTTGAATATTCACAGTATGTGGGATCTGTTCTGCGGTGTGGGGGGCTTTGGCCTTCATTGCGCGGCTAATTCTGAGATTAAACTGACGGGTATTGAAATCAGCGCGGAAGCTATTGAATGTGCTAAACGCTCGGCGGCTTCCATTGGATTGAATAATATTGAGTTTGATGCACTGGATTCAACTCAGTTTGCCCGTAGCAAACATCAACAGAATATTCCGGATCTGGTTCTGGTTAATCCACCGCGTCGGGGAATTGGTGAAGAGCTTTGTGAATATCTGAGTCAAATGTCCCCGGACTGGATACTTTATTCCAGCTGTAATGCGCAAACGATGACAAAAGATATTCATCAGCTTACCGGCTACCGGATAGTGAGGGTTCAACTGTTTGATATGTTCCCTCATACCGCGCATTATGAAGTTCTGACTTTACTACAACGTATTGAGACAAAATAAAGCCTTAGCGTTTATTCTCTTTATAGGGAATGCCTTCCAGCTCCAGCAGTGCTTTCTTCACGTGTAAACCACCAGAGTATCCGGTTAATGAATTATCTTTTCCCATCACCCGATGGCAGGGAAGAATAATAGCAATAGGATTAGCCCCTACGGCTCCACCCACCGCTTGTGCACCTTTAGGTTTATTGATCGCTGCGGCGATATCGCCATAGCTGACGACCTTTGCGTAATCAATAGATTTAAGCTGATGCCAGACGCTTTTTTGAAACTCTGAGCCTTCTGGCTCGCAAGGGATTAGGCTGAAATCTACTTTTTTACCGGCAAAATAATCAGTAAGAGTTTTAACCACTAAACAAATAATCGGATGCTGAGCATCGTCAATCCATGTGCTCTCCGGCTGGCGGCGCTCAACTTCATTTGGTAGCCAAAGCTGTCTCAGGGCAATATCGTCCGCCACGATACGCAATTGACCCACAGGGGAGAGATAGAGTTGATGATACATAGCAGGTTATCCTTTAACCGGAAACGAGAGAAAAAGTATATTAACACTGCGAAACTAAAAGTAAAAATGGCCTCATAAAGAGGCCATTTTTATGTCTGGGACAATGATTTATTGCGGAAACCACTTATGACTGATTTGCTGGTAGGTGCCGTCCTTTTTCACTGCTTCCAGCGCGGTGTTGATTTTATTCATCAGCTCAGCGTTATCCTGACGTACTGCAATACCTAAACCTGCACCAAAATAGGCTGGATCGGCAATATGCTCACCTAAAGTGACCAGCTCAGGGCTGGTTTTTAGCCATTCGTTCACCGCCGCAGTATCACCAAATACGGCATCCAGACGACCGTTCTTCAGGTCGATAACTGCAGTTTGGTAGCTATCATAAGGAACGGTTTTAATTTCAGGATGCTTTTCATTCATGTATTTCTGATGAGTGGAACCATTCTCCATACCCACTTTTTTGCCTTTCATCTGGTCAACAGAAGTAATGGTACCTTTACGTACAATAAGCACTGCAGAGTTAGCATAATAAGGCTGGCTAAACAGAACCTGTTTGCTACGTTCGGCGGTGATATCCATACCAGAAATTACCACATCATAACGACGGAATTTCAAAGCAGGGATCAGGCTATCAAACGCATGGTTGGAAAAAGTACATTCTGTTTTCATCTCTTTGCAAAGTGCTTTGGCCAGATCGATATCAAAACCTGCAATATTGCTGTCTTTATCCATAAACTCAAACGGAGGGTAAGTTGCAGATGATGCAAAACGGATGGGATCGGCTGCCTGAGCAGATAACGCGGCACCGGCTAATAACAGAATGGCTACAACTTTCTTCATGGTACAGACTCCGATAATAAAAAATGGCTATGAATATTTATTCGCATAAATCGAATATATATTCATTAAATATGAATAAGCAAGCAAAATCTTTATTAAAGATGAAAGAGATGAAAAAAGCGTCAGTTTAATCCTCCTGACATATCCAATCCTGAAACAGCTGCATCGCTGAAGTCAGACGTTTGGATTTCAGTCGGGTTAGCCAGTAGCTGCCCATATCGATCTCTGTTTTGAAGGGGCGGATAAGAACACCGGTTGTTAACTCTCGTTCAAACATTTTTGCTGGGGCCAGAGCGACCCCGACATTTTGTATGGCGGCCTCAACCATCAAACGAGAAGAATCGAAAATTATGCCATTTGGTCGCCATGGGCTGAGACCGGCGTGAATTAGCCAGCGCTCCCATTCTTCTTCACGGTAAGAGCGAAGAAGGGTTTCTTTCTCAAGATCGCCCGGTTCTGCCAGACGTTTAGCGGTCTCTGGCGAACATAACACCGTTAATGGAGCATCGAATAATAGCGTATTGTCACTGGTCGACCAGCTGCCTTCACCAAACCGAATGGCGAAATCCAAACCTTCGGCAGCAAGATTGACCACATTGTTATTGGTGAGTAATTTCAATTCAATGAAAGGGTATTTTTCACGGAATTTCCACAGTCTGGGAAGTAGCCAACCCACAGCAAAAGTACCTACGGTAGCAATCGTAAGTACCTCATGAAATTCTCCTCCTTCAAAACGTTTTAATACCGTCTGAATATGATCAAATGATTCAGTTAATACCGGAAGTAAAACCTGAGCTTGTTCAGTCATCTCCAGGCCACGGGGCAAACGTTTAAACAGGGCTGTGCCCAGTTGTGCTTCGAGCAAGCGAACCTGTTGGCTAACCGCTGCCTGAGTTACGTTTAATTCAAGCCCGGCACGGGTAAAGTTCAGATGTCTGGCTGAAGCTTCGAAAGCACGTAGCGCATTAAGAGGAAAAAAAGATCGCATTAATGAACACCTATAAGTTTTTCTTTACCCTTGGTGAAAATAACCTTGCTTGTGAATCGTTTTATAATGATTGATATTGCTCGGATTATCACTAATCCAAAGTATTAATAGAGCAGGGCATGATGATTAATACCTGTCATCATAGCGACTAATCTGGCTATGGTAATAGTATTTCTTTTGATAAGCGAATTACCCATTGAAGTGATAATGCATAACCATTTGAGAGAACGACTTTTGTAAAATATTTCATTTAACGAGACTAATATGACTAAAAATATGTTGCGTAAAAGCATGTTGGCAGTAGCCGCTTTTGTACCGTTTATCACATTTTCTACACCATTGTTGGCCGCTACAACCAACCAGACTTCAATGATCCAACAGAATCTGGCTGATTTAGAAAAAAGTACCGGTGGACGATTGGGCGTGGTTCTAATTAATACTGCGGATAATTCACAGATTATCTATCGCGGTGATGAGCGTTTCCCAATGTGCAGTACCAGTAAAATGATGGTAGTTGCAGGAGTATTAAAACAGAGTGAATCACAAAAAGGCCTTTTGGATCAGCAGGTGGATATTAAAAAGAAAGACCTGGTTAGTCATAGCCCGATTGCTGAAAAGCGTTTAAACAATAAAATGTCATTAGCAGAGCTGAGTGCCGCTACATTGAAATACAGTGATAACGCAGCAATGAATAAACTGATAGAACAGTTGGGTGGCCCCCAAAAAGCCACGGCGTTTGCGCGTTCTATTGGTGACCAATCATTTCGTTTAGATCGTACTGAACCAACGTTAAATACGGCAATTCCCGGTGATAAACGTGATACCACAACGCCGCTGGCTATGGCGGTCAGCCTGCAAAAATTGACCTTGGGAGAGGCGCTTGCTGCACCACAGCGTGCCCAACTGGTGGAGTGGCTAAAAGGAAATACTACCGGAGCCGCCAGTATTCGTGCTGGATTACCGGCTGAATGGGTGGTAGGCGATAAAACGGGTAGCGGTTCTTATGGCACTACTAATGATATTGCTGTTATCTGGCCAAAAGATAAAGCCCCCCTAATTCTGGTTACTTATTTTACCCAGAATGAAAAAAATGCTAAATCTCGTAGAGAAGTTTTAGCGTCAGCAGCAAAAATCGTCACATAGGGCCTCTGATCTTTGATATTAAACAGGATGGGTGTTGAACATTGAGCAGACAAATGATGACGTTGTCGGATGGGATAACCAGATTACGCGACTATGTAACCCTTTGGCAGCTTACTGAAGACGGTGAGCCGTTCTACACCCATTCCAACTGTCTGCAGCGAGTTTACTATGGTAACAGACGGGCAATGCTAAAAATTCCTCTGTCAGCAGAAGAGCGAAGAGGCTCAGGGTTAATGATAGGGTGGAATGGTCAGGGTGCAGCGCAGGTATTGAAGCAGGATCATGACGCTATATTGCTTGAGTATCTGTCAGGAGAACAATCGCTGCTTGAGATGGCCATCGGTGGGCAAGATGATCAGGCAACCCGGATAATTTGTCAGGTAACCAATCGGCTACATGCACAGCAAATACCTTCTTATTCCGGATTAGTTTCTCTGCCTGAGTGGTTTAAATCACTCTCTTTGGCTGCAAAAAGTCAGAGCGGAATTTTTAGCAGAGCTGAATCTATTGCGTGTCGATTATTTTCACAACCGCAGGATACAAGGATTCTTCATGGTGATATTCATCATGGAAATATTCTGGATGCAGGAGAGAGAGGATGGCTGGCAATTGATCCCAAGGGATTATCAGGTGAACGAGGATTTGATTTCGCCAATATCTTTTGTAATCCTCGGGCAGATATTGCTACCAATCCACAACGATTTAGCCGACGTCTGGAAATAGTAAGCGAAACAGCAAATATCGAGTGTAATCGACTGTTGGCATGGATTATTTCGTGGTCGGCACTTTCGGCAGCCTGGTTTATTGAGGATGGTGAAAACCCGGAAACGCCATTGGCTGTTGCAAGGCTGGCGCTTGATGAACTGAGAGATAGAGATTTTTAGTCTGGTTGATATAAAAATCCCGGCTGATAGGCGCCGGGATTTTTATTAGCCAAATACGTGCAGCATTATCTTGCTACAGAACCCCACAGGTCGTATTCGTCAGCATTTTCGATAGTGACTTGAACAATGTCGCCCACTTTAACCTGGCGTTCTTCATTCAGATAAACCACACCGTCAATTTCTGGTGCATCAGCCATACTGCGGCCAATAGCGCCTTCTTCATCAATTTCATCAATAATAACCGGCAACGTCAGGCCAATTTTGTCCTGTAAGCGTTGGGCAGAAATTTGTTGTTGCAGCTGCATAAAGCGATGGAAGCGCTCTTCTTTTATCTCTTCCGGTACCTGATCGGCAAGTTCATTGGCGGCTGCACCTTCAACCGGGCTGTATTTAAAACAACCTACGCGATCCAGCTTAGCTTCACGCAAGAAGTCCAGCAGCATTGCGAAATCTTCTTCTGTTTCACCAGGGAAGCCAACAATAAAGGTGGAGCGCAGCGTTAATTGAGGACAGATTTCTCTCCAGCGTTTAACTCGCTCCAGCGTGCGTTCTACTGAACCAGGACGTTTCATCGCCTTCAGAATTTTTGGGCTGGCGTGCTGCAGAGGAATATCCAGATAAGGCAGAATCTTGCCAGCGGCCATCAATGGAATAACATCATCCACGTGTGGATAAGGGTAGACATAGTGTAAACGCACCCAAATTCCCATAGTGGAAAGTTGCTCACACAGGCTTACCATATCAGTTTTAACCGGCTGACCATTCCAGAAACCGGTACGATGTTTAACATCCACACCGTAAGCTGAAGTATCTTGTGAAATAACCAGCAGTTCTTTTACACCAGCATCGACTAAACGTTTTGCTTCATCCAACACTGAGCCAATCGGGCGACTGTCCAGATCTCCCCGCATGGAAGGAATAATGCAGAAGGTACAACGATGATTACAGCCTTCGGATATTTTCAGATAAGCATAATGTTTAGGGGTCAACTTAACACCCTGAGCAGGAACCAGACTGGTAAAAGGATTGTATTCTGGTTTTGGCGCATAGGTATGAACGTGAGCTAATACTTGTTCATAACTATGGGGACCAGTGATTTCCAGCACCTTAGGATGGACTTCACGGATCTGATCTTCTTTTGCACCCAAACAGCCCGTTACGATAACTTTGCCGTTTTCGGTTAATGCTTCCCCAATGGCTTCCAGAGATTCTTGCACTGCGCCCTCAATAAAGCCGCAGGTATTAACGATAACCAGATCGGCACCTTCGTAACTTGGAACCACCTGATAACCTTCAGTGCGCAATTCCGTGAGGATACGCTCTGAATCGACCAGATTTTTAGGGCAGCCTAAAGAAATAAATCCGACTGTTGGAGCATGAGGTGTTGTAGTTTGGGGCATTATGAAAAACTCATTGATTTAGTAATTCAGCCGTATATCGATTTGTCGATATTTGCAGCTGTTAGCGACTGGGATGGAATTCTACCGATGTCGGAGCCAAAATTATATAGCCAGCTGCGGTGATTTGCTGGTAGATAGCTGTAGTAGTTTAGAAGATCGGGCAGATAAAACCAGAATATTTGAGTTTCAAAATAAATCAGAATGAGATGAGCATGATAATGAATGGTAATTCAACTTGTTTGTTGAGTTTATTTTAAATTTTAACAACTCAATAGATTTTCATTTTAAATAGTTATAGATCTTGATTTTCATTTTAACTAATAAGTGTTGCTCATCTGTTGATTAATAAATAATCAAAAGTAACTGGTATTAGGGGAATATCAGGTATAGCAAGGATTTCATGGTTATCATTTTTGCATAAAGTGGCAGGGCATTGCTCAGACTTCATCAGTTATCGCCCATGTAATGGGATGTATCAAGTATTCACCCACTGATTCGTGGACGTTTTTTATTCTAAAATGTGTGGATCTATAATGATACTTTGGTATCATTACTCATCTGATTTATTACCTGTCTATTAATTTTCAAACGCATTAAATAATATTAATTACTCTTATCCTGGATAGGATATGGTTGCAAATATAAAAGGGATTGTTTTGAACAACACATTTAATTATTCAAAATCAAACGGTAAACATTCTGATTATGCGTTTAAAAAGAAACGCATTGCGCTAGCCGTTATTGCCGGAGCCTTCTCCACTCTCTCTGCTACCTTTCCGCAATCCGTTAATGCAAATGGCAGTAACATCATACTTCATCACGATCAAGAGATGACCATTGATACAGAAATGGACATCAGGCCAACTAATGTATCAAGTACCGGCCGCGTTCTGATTGGATTTGAAGAGTATATAAAAGAAGGATCTAATGGAACGCTTACCGTTACAGAAAACGGTATTCTTACTGCCAGACTTATCAACCTTGCCCGTAATCCAAACTCTTATGCGGTAATGAATGTTGAAAAGGGCGGTAAAGTCCAGGTCATTAATACCAGTTATGCTTATCCAATGGCGATTGGTGGTGATGGCGGAACAACTAACTCCGTTGGGGCTGTTGGCATACTGAATATTACCGGACCAGGGAGTGAAGTTATAGTTACACCATTAAACCAATCGCTTTCTCTGGGGAGCGGTGAGGTTTCAATTGGTAGTAATGGTGCCACTGGTTATCTGAATATCACTGATGGCGGAAAGTTTAGCGTCAGAGATAATGATGGCACAGGTAGAGGTGTTGGAATATATATTGGTAGCCGTGGCGCTAATACCACCAAAGGTTATGTGACGGTTGATGGCACGGGTAGTGAGTTTTATGCTGAAAATAGAATCCTTGTTGGTACCTACAACCAGGGAATACTAACGGTTACTAATGGCGGAACTGTAAAAGCGGACTCCTATATTAGCGTTGGTCGCGTGGAAAATATTCAGGGTGAAAGCCTGCTTTCTATTACCGGAAACAATTCATTAGCACAGGCAGAGAATATCTATATTGGTGAAGGTAACAAGAGCCAAAGCGCGATTGTTGTAGCTGATGGTGGAACCCTGACCAGTGAAAATAATATTCATATTTCCAGATACGCAGGCTCTCTTGGTGAATTAATTGTTGGTGGACGAGCCGGTGAAAGTGCACTGGCGGCTGGTACTGTTAATGCCAATATCATTCAATTTGGTCAGGGTAGTTTTGTTGGTGACGGTAAGATTACCCTTAATCATACCAATGATGATTATCAACTGGGAGCCGCTATTGTTGGTCAGGGCGCCATTAATGTTCTGAGTGGTAATACAGAATTGACTGCCGATAACAGCGGTTTTACCGGTAAGTTCACCATTGAAAACGACGGAACTCTGACGGCTCAACAGCAGCAAAATTTGAGTAATGTCGCTATCTCGAATAATGGCACGTTGACCCTTCTCGGTAATAGCGATTGGGAACTGATTAACCGGATTTCAGGCAATGGCCTGATTAACGTTGATACTGATAATAATCAGTTTAGCTTTGCTGACAATACCAATAGTGCTTTTACCGGGACGGTAGCACTAAACAATACTCGCTTTGCGCTTGATTCGCTGAACGCTCCACAAAATCTTCAGTTTTTGCAAGGGACAACACTACAACTTAATCATGGTAGTCAGGCAACCGTTGGAGTTGGGGCTCAGTCCATTGGCGGACTGACGTTTAATGGCGGTCAGTTGTCTTTTGACTCCACTATCACTCCGGGAGAACTGCTATCTTCAAATTGGGTAGAAACTGATGCTAATAGCGTTTTGGATATTAGCGGTGCAGGTTCTGTACAGGTCTCCATGCCTTCGGCTGTACCTAACGACATCCCGGTGATTAACGGCAATAAATCGTTATTAGAGCAGGATGATGAACAGACTCTGGTGATGTTGATTAAAGCCAATGGCAGTGTTTCCGGAACCGGTGGTCAGCTTGATCTGATTGATGAGAACGGTAACGCGATCAGCAATGCCCAGCTGTTGGATGTATCTCAAAATGGGAGTGTGGTTGCCAAAGGAACTTACGATTTCCAGTTAAGCAGCGGCACAAACAATGACGGTCTGTATATTGGTTATGGATTGAAACAGTTGGAACTGCAGGGCAGTGGTGATAATGCGCTGATCCTGACACCTGATGCGGGCTCTATTGGCTTAGCAACCGACTTACGCGCTAAACTAACCGGAAGTGGCGATTTGGCCATTGATGCCGTGAGCCAAACCGTTTCATTATCCAATGGGGGTAATGACTACACGGGTGAAACCTTTATTCGTCAGGGTGTATTGTCGCTGGCAAATAATAACGTGCTGGGGCAGACATCTCACCTACAGCTGGATGCAGATACTCAAGTGTTGATGAATAACTATCAACAGTCAGTGGGTAAGCTCAGTACGGCGGTTGACAGTCAGGTCAATCTTAGTGATGGCAGCCAGCTTACTATTACTTCAGCACAACGAACTGTTGGTGATAATTATGGTGGTCTGATTGCTCAGGACACACTGGTCGGAACGGGCAGCCTGATATTGGATAGTAGTGCCGTCGTAGTGAATGGTACCAATGAACAGTACAGCGGTGATGTAACGCTGAACAACAGCTCATCCATTGCTTTGGATCAGGTGAATGGCCTTGGAGCAACAGGAAAAATTACTCTGACTGGGGCTGATGATAAATTAACGTTATCCATTACACCGGATAGTGCCGTGCCGACGCATGCCTTTACTCGTACTCTGGCGGGCCAGGGCGTGGTGTCTCTGCAAGACAGCACTGATATTACGCCGGATGCAGATAACAGCGGATTTAGTGGTCTGTTTGCAGTAGCTCAGAATTCCACATTACGCGCCGTTAGCGCTTCCCAATTGGGGAGCGCCAGTATCGATAATCAGGGTGAACTTTACCTGACGGCCAATAATAGCTGGGTGCTGGAAAATGATATCTATGGTAACGGTGACCTGTACAAGCAGGGCGCTTCCATGATGATCGTCAACCGCGATCTAACCTATACCGGTAATACAACGGTAGAAGATGGCACTCTGGTGATTGGTGACAATACGGATTCAACGGGTGCACTTTCTGCCAGCGCACAAGTGAAGGTGCTATCAGGTGCAGTACTTGGTGGTAGCGGTAATGTTGGCGGATATATTGATAACGCCGGTACGGTTTCTGCTTTGAATGCATTATCAGGGTATGAATCTGCTGCGGCCAGTCACTTTACCGTTGGCGGTCTCAACAACAGCGGTACCATTCTTTTGGCTGGCGGGACTACCGGCAACCGACTGAATATTAATGGTAATTATGCCGGAAATGACGGTAGCCAGTTAATTATTAATACCCAACTGGGCGATGACAGCTCAGTAACGGATAAATTAGTCATTAGTGGTGACAGTGCAGGAGCTACCGACCTGATAGTCAATAACGTTAATGGTGCCGGTGCAGCAACCCAAAATGGTATTCAGGTTGTGAACGTTAACGGTGCATCAAACGGTGAGTTTAAATTGGCTAACCGTGCGGTAGCCGGTGCTTATGAATACTTGCTGTATAAAAATGGCACGATTGCAGAAGATGGGCACTGGTACCTGCGTAATACCACCGAAGAGCAGTCTGGTGGTGAGGATAATGGCAATGGCGCTAAGCCTGAAGAAGTCACGCCAGACGAAGGTACATCGATTTATCGTCCGGAAGCGGGTAGCTATATTGCCAATATGGCTGCGGCTAAAACCATGTTTAACCTGCGTCTGGAAGATCGTGAAGGTCGCGCAGAAAACAGCAGTATGTGGTTGCGTCAGTCAGGTAGCCATAATCGCCAGCGTGAATCATCCGGGCAATTACGTACTACTACCAATAGCTATGTTATACAAGGCGGTGGTGAAATTCTGTCTCATCAGTTTGGTGAACAGGATCGTTTAGGCTTAGGGGTGATGCTGGGATACGGTAATGCCAGCAGTAAAACGCGTTCTACCTTTACCGGTTATCATTCCAAAGGTCGTGTTGATGGTTATACCGCAGGGGTTTATGGCACCTGGTATCAGGATGCTAAAACCTTAAATGGTCTGTATCTGGATAGCTGGTTGCAATACAGCTGGTTGGATGCTTCAGTCAATGGTGAGAAGTTGTCACAGGAAGACTATGACATTAAGGGATACAGTGCATCACTGGAAGGTGGTTATCGTCTTCCGGTTTATCAGGGCCTAAATGGTAATGTATTTATCACGCCTCAGGCTCAAGTCATCTTTAATGCATTGGACATTAACGATTATCGTGAAGCAGGTGGTACCGATGTTCGCTCCAGCGGTAAAGACAATGTTCAAACCCGTTTAGGGCTAAAAGTTTCCCGTGAAGGCGTTCATGATAAAGACAAGGGAACCAATAAACTGTTTACCATCTATGCCGCACTTAACTGGTTGTATAACAGTGAGTTGACCGGTGTTTATATGAACGATGTGCGTCTGGAGCAGGTTGGCAGCCGTAATATTGGTGAACTGAAACTGGGTGCTGAAGGGCAAATAAACAGCCATCTTAATCTGTGGAGCAATGTGGCTCAGCAAATGGGTGGTGATGGTTACAGTGATACCTCCGTTAACTTTGGTATTAAGTACCGTTTCTGATTAGCCATAGCGATAAAAAAGGCAGCCTTTTGGCTGCCTTTTTCAATTTATAGAGACGATAACTTATTTAACAATAGAACCATCAGGGCGCTTCAGGTCTTTACGGTCACGCCAGTTGGTAATAACCGTTGGTAATGCAGCCTGAATAGCAATCAGAACAAACCAGATAATCCAGCCCAGAATTTTCATTACCGTATAAAAAGAGAATCCGGATGCATCAAACCCATCAACGGGCTTAATTGAGATAATGTTCTTGAACATATGAACCATATTAAAACGCCAGCCGTAGTGAACTACGCGGGTGATTTGATTGGCATCGTTAGCAGATTGAGCCTGGGCTTGAATATCAGCGCTATTAAATTTGAAATACCATGGGAAGCTCCACCCGGTATCTTCATTGCGGTAAACCATAATCTTTTTATTTTCGTTGATAGTATAAATGTAATACACATCACGAGTTGGGCCATCAGCCGGGTTTTCTGCCGAAATTGGGCCATCATTATCAACGCGTTTAACTTCAGAACCGGTGATTTTAACAATATCAGTTGAAGGCAGATAAAAGCTGCAAAGAAGGGCAGTACCAATAGCAAAACAGACCAGATAACCGATAAATATTTTCTTGATTAATGACATAAGAATCACGCTTCCCTATGAGTTTGGGGGTAATGCACTTCTTACATTGTATGTCATTGCGTAATGACATGCATGAACAAATCGTGAGAGTGACTGAATTACAGGCAATAAAAAACCCGATAAGTATGAAACGTAAAAATGACTTATCGGGTCAACCTCAATGAGGGAGTTCTAAAGTAAAGCAGTGGCACTATTTAAGACGTGAATACGTTGAAATAGTTCATCACGTAAGCAAGATTTTTTTCACTTTTTTTACACTATTAGATAATGCCATGATTTATATGTAATTATTCTATAGCAAACTTGGCCAAATGATAATGATTAATGAACCGGCCAGCGTTAGTAATACGTTAGCAATCGCATAGGTACCCGCATATCCCAAAGCTGGAATATTGCTACGGGAAGTATCGCTAATAATTTCCATTGCAGGAGCACAGGTTCTGGCACCCATAATGGCACCAAATAACAGGGCACGGTTCATGCGTAGAACATAGGCACCAAACAGGTAGCAAATAACTACAGGAACCAGGCTAACCAATAAACCGGCAACCAGCATTTGACCACCAACCAGTCCCAGATTGTTGCCGATGCCGCTACCGGCACTTAATCCGACACCTGCCATAAATACCATCAATCCGAACTCTTTGACCATATTGAGGGCACCCTGAGGAATATAGCCAAAGGTTGGGTGATTAGCCCGCATAAAGCCCAGCATAATGCCAGAGAACAGCAGACCAGCAGCATTACCAATACCAAATGAAAAGTTACTGAACTGGAAAGTGATCTGACCAATCATCAAACCAAGAATAAAGAAGGCACAGAAGGCCAGCAGATCGGTAACCTGACTATGGATAGAGATAAAACCAATACGTTCCGCAACGCTTTTAACCCGATGAGCATCACCGCTGATTTGCAGAACATCACCCGCATTCAGCACAATATTATCATCAATAGGCATCTCAATCTGGCTGCGGATAACCCGGTTCAGGAAGCAACCATGGTCAGTCAGGTTAATTTGGCTCAGACGTTTGCCTACTGCATTATTGTTTTTGACCACAATCTCTTCGGTAACAATACGCATATCCAGCAAATCGCGCTCGAATACCTCTTTACCATTGCGAAAACTGGGATCTAATCGGGCATGGGCGTCAGGATAACCCACCAGTGAAATCTCATCATTGACTTGTAAAACCGCATCACCATCAGGCGAGGCGATAATACCGTTACGGCGAATCTTTTCGATATAACAACCCGTCTGGCGATAGATACCCAACTCACGCAGGTTTTTACCCGCTGCCCATGCCACCAGCTCCGGTCCTACACGATAGGCGCGAATCACCGGCAGATAAACCTTACGCTGACTATCATGATCCAGACCACGCTCTCTGGCAATTTGCTGGGCACAGGTAGATAAATCCTGTCGCTGTAGTTTTGGCATATAGCGAGCAGCAAAGATTAAGCTAACCAGGCCAATCAGATAAGTCAGGGCATAACCCAGACTGAGGTGATCCTGAGCGGTAGCTAATAGGGCGGCATCCGATGTGGTATGGCGTAACGTATCACCTGCGCCTACCAGTACCGGTGTTGAAGTCATCGATCCGGCCAGCATACCGGCGGTGAGGCCGATATCCCACTTAAGGAATTTACCCAATCCCAGTGCAATGCACATAGCACTACCAACCAGAACCAGTGCCAGTAAAAAATAGTTTTTTCCATCACGAAAGAAGATAGCAAAGAAGTTTGGACCGGCTTCAACACCCACACAGAAGATGAACAGCATAAAGCCCAGACTTAAGGCTTCGGTGTTAATCGTAAAATGCTGATAGCCTAATAATAAGGAGATAACCAGTACGCCAATCGATCCGCCCAGTTGAACCGAACCCAGCCGAATTTTCCCTAAACACAAGCCTAATGCTAATACTACGAACAGCAAAAGAATGTAGTTACTGTTTAGCAGGCTGATAATATCAATATTCACAATGTTAACTTTACGTCATTTGCAATGGAGGAATAGTGAATTCATCTTTAGAATTCACATAAAAAAGAGTCTTGCACTGACGAAAAATCTGCCATCTGCAAGACCTTTATATTTCTGACGGGCTATTTTAAAGCTTATTACCGTATCATTCATACTAAAAAATACGACTTTACCTCACGAGATCAATAAATTTATATTCTCTTTATTTCTCATAAGATTAATCAGATTGTCTTTTCATCAGACTGAGTATGAACAGACAGCAAGAGCAAAGCACCACTGAAGGGCCTGCTGGCGTATCGTGGAAAGCGGAAAGGGTTAAACCACCGGTTACGGCAATAATGCCAATAATAACCGCAAAGCCAGCCATTTGTTCTGGTGTTCTGGAGAATCTGCGCGCCGTAGCAGCAGGAATAATCAGTAATGAGGTGATAATCAGAGCTCCAACAAATTTCATTGCCAGACCAATGGTTAGTGCTGTAACCAGCATCAACAACAGGCGAACCCTTTCAGGATTAATACCGTCAACATGTGCCAGTTCAGGATTGATGGTGACAGATAATAATGAACGCCATTGCCACCATAAAATTGCCAGTACCACAATTACACCCGCACCAATCATCCACAGGTCATTAATGGTGACAGATAGCAGGTCACCAAACAGATAAGCCATCAGGTCAACGCGTACGTTCGACATTAAACTGATAGTAACCAAACCTAAAGACAGGGCACTATGGGCTAAAATTCCTAGTAGCGTATCCACCGCAAATTGAGGGCGGCGCTCCAGCCATACCAGACCAACAGCTAACAGTAGAGTAATGGCAATCACCGCGTAAAACGGATTAATGTTCAATAACAGGCCAAAGGCTACACCCAATAAAGATGAATGGGCGAGTGTATCGCCAAAATAGGACATCCGACGCCAAACAACAAAAGAGCCTAAAGGACCCGCCGCCAGGGCCAGCAATACGCCCGCCATCCAGCCTGGAAATAACAGTTCTATCATGCTTTATTACTGCCTGAAGTTTTAAGAACAATACGACCCTGTAGGTCATGTTGATGATTATGCCGGTGATGGTAGACCGCTAACTGTCTGGCACCACGATGGCCAAACATAGCAATAAACTCCGGATGTTCTGAGACAGCCTCCGGTGCTCCAGAACAGCAAATATGCTGATTAAGGCACAATACTTCATCAGTTTTTGCCATCACTAAATGCAGATCGTGAGAAACCATTAATACCGCACAATTCAGTTCAGTTCGTAGCTTCTCAATCAGGTCATATAACGCCAGTTGTCCATTAACATCAACCCCCTGAGTCGGTTCATCCAGTACCAGCAATTGAGGGCGATTTAATAAAGCCCTTGCCAGTAAAACGCGTTGGGTTTCCCCACCAGAGAGTTTCTGCATCGGCATTTTTACTAAATGTTTGGCCTGAACGCGGCTGAGGGCTGGCAGAATATCTTCTTTCTTTACCCCAGGACGCAGGCGCATAAAGCGCTCAACGGTTAGTGGCAAGGTAGGGTCAAGGTGCAATTTCTGCGGTACATAGCCAATACGTAAATCTTTGGGGCAGCTAATCTTCCCTGAGGCAGGTGAGACCAGCCCCAAAACAACACGGACCAGCGTTGATTTACCCGCACCGTTAGGGCCGAGCAGGGTAAGGATCTGCCCTTCATTCAAGGTCAGTGAAACATCGGACAGAACTTTCCGGCTACCGAAAACAACAGAAATATGTTCTAACTTAAGCAAACTGGACATTTTTCATTTTTCTTGCAGAATTCAAGATGTGTTATATTATAACATATCAAAGGCAATTACTATTCAAATGAGATTAGAACAAATGCAGCAAACAGCAAATACAAAATGGTTTAACCGCATGATTTTGGCAGGAACATTATTAACAGCAGGTGTTGCTATTAACGCGTCAGCCGCCGTTTTAACCTCAACAAAACCGCTGGGTTTTATTGCATCAGCCATTACCGAAGGGATAATGCCGGTAGAAGTACTGCTTCCGGATGGTGCATCGCCGCATGATTATGCGCTTCGTCCATCAGATGTCCAGAAAATACGCTCAGCGGACCTGGTGGTATGGATAGGCCCGGATATGGAAGCTTTTCTGACTAAACCATTGCAACAGGTGAATGAAAAGAAACAAATTCCGTTAGCCACGCTGGACTCAGTAAAACCATTATTGATTAAAGGCAATGAAGATGACGATCATGAAGAAGGGCATCAGGAACAACACATTGATAACGCTCATAATCATGACGAACATGACCATCACCATGGTGACTACAATATGCACATTTGGATGTCGCCGGATATAGCAAAACAATCCGCAATTGCAATTCATCACAAATTATTGGAACTTATGCCACAAAATAAGGACAAACTAGATGCTAATCTTAGTCAGTTCGAGAAACAACTAGAGCTGACAAAAGAAAATATTGCTAATATAATGCAGCCGTTGCGTGGCAAAGGATATTTTGTTTTCCATGACGCTTATAATTATTTTGAGAAAACATTCGGTTTAACCCAATTAGGGCACTTTACAATAAACCCCGAAATCCAGCCCGGAGCGCAACGTTTACACAATATACGAACACAGTTGGTTGAGCATAAAGCGGTATGCGTTTTTGCTGAGCCACAATTTCAGCCAGCCGTCATAAATGCTGTCGCCCAAGGGACGAATGTCCGCATCGGAACACTGGATCCGTTAGGCAGCAAAGTAACGTTAGGTAAAGATAGCTATGTACAGTTTTTAACTGAGCTATCCCAACAGTTTACGAGCTGTCTGGAGTAACAGAACGAGGAATTCGAGTAGTGCTCCAAGTAGTTAGAACCATTGCGCTGTTTTATAATAATTTACCCCGGCCTCATAAGTTTACCTTTGGGGCTCTTCTGTTTCTCACCTGGAGTATGTTGGTTTGGCAGGCGGCAGTATATAAACCGATAACGGAGTCGCCGCTTCCATTACCTACAACCACCGCAACCGATGGCAGCGTTTCAACCGATGCTGATGACGCTGAACCGATGGATCAGCCAACACCTGACGATGAAATTCCGAAGGATGAGTTGGATGAAACAACGGGCGATGCATCAACGCCGAATGAATACGTTGTTTCTAACGGTGATACCCTCGGCAGTATTCTGACCCAGTTTGGTATGGATGCTTCTGACATCTATTTACTGGCAAATAAGAACAGTGCGTTAGCTAACCTGAAAATTGGTCAGCAACTGAATTGGGTGCTGGATGATGAGGGTAATCTGCAATCTTTGACCTGGGTGGTTTCTCGTCGTGAAACGCGAGTATATGATCGCGCAGAGAACGGCTTTAAAGAGACAATCAATACTTTAAAAGGCGAATGGAAGAATGCGGTCGTAACCGGAAAAATGGATGGAAGCTTTCTGGTCAGCGCCAGAGCCGCAGGGTTAACTAATTCAGAAATTCGAGCCGTCACTAAAGCGCTTCAATGGCAACTGGATTTCCGTAAGTTACGCAATGGCGATCGTTTCTCGGTATTGCTTTCCAGAGAAGTATTGGATGGCAAAAATGAGCAAAGCCAACTGATTGGCGTAAGAATGCAAAGTTCCGGTAAAGATTATTACGCTATTCGTTCCAGCGACGGTAAATTCTACGATCGTGAAGGTTCCGGTTTAGCCAAAGGTTTCCTGCGTTACCCAACACCGAAGCAATATAAAGTGACATCAGCGTTTAACCCTCGTCGTCTGCATCCCATTACCCGGCGTGTAGCTCCGCATAAAGGGGTCGATTTCTCCATGCCGATCGGTTCTCCCGTTCTGGCGGTTGGTGATGGTGAAGTGGTCGTGGCCAAATTTAGTGGTGCGGCAGGTAACTATGTGGCGATTCGCCATGGTCGCCAGTACAGCACACGCTATATGCACTTGAATAAAATTCTGGTGAAACCGGGTCAGAAAGTTAAGCGGGGCGATCGCATTGCATTATCCGGTAATACTGGCCGTTCCACCGGGCCTCATCTGCATTATGAACTGTGGGTTAACGAGCTGGCAGTAAATCCATTAACCGCAACGCTCCCACGTTCGGATTCACTGATCGGTAAGGATCGTTCAGAATACCTTGCCCAGGTTAAAGAAGTTATTCCACAACTTCATCTCTGAGAATAAAATAGAACGCTGCTAATAAGTTGGCAGCGTTTTGTTTTTCAAACACTGTTTAATTATTTCTATTCATCAGGTGAGCAGGCTATTATCAACTGCAGGATTGTTCATCTATCTAATGAGTTTTGGCATGCAAAAACAACAGCGTTCAAATATTGAGTTTATTCCCTTATTTAAGAAGTCCTTCTTTCTACCTAAATATTGGGGAGTCTGGCTGGGAGTTGGCGTCATGCTTTTATTGGCCTATGTGCCAGTAAAAATTAGAAATCCAATGTTAGGCTCACTGGCTAAATTTGCCGGACGGTTTGTGGGCCGTGCCCGACGCCGTGCCCGAATCAATTTATATTATTGCTTTCCTGAGTTAAGCGAACAGCAGCGCGAAGAAATCATTGAGCAGATGTTTGTTACCGCCGTTCATTCCACCATGTTGATGGTGGAGCAGAGCGTACGCAGCCCGGAGTTTCTGATGAAGCGCGTGCGTTGGCATGGTGATGAGCAGCTGGATGCTATTCGTGCTTCCGGACGTAATGTGATTTTTATGGTGCCACATGGTTGGAGCGTAGATATTCCGGCAATGATGATGGCAGCGCGTGGTCAGCCAATGGCCGCCATGTTCCATAATCAGAAAAATGAACTGGTTGACTGGATGTGGAATACCGTACGTCGCCGTTTTGGTGGTCGTATGCATGCCCGTCAGGATGGTATTAAACCGTTTATCAGTTCAGTGCGTCAGGGCTACTGGGGATATTATCTGCCGGATCAGGACCACGGAGCTGAGCACAGTGAATTTGTTGATTTCTTTGCTACTTATAAAGCTACGTTGCCTGCGGTTGGCCGGTTAATGAAAGTATGTCATGCCGCGATTGTACCGCTATTCCCGGTTTACCGTTCTGATGAGGGTATTTTAGATATCTACATTAATCCGGAAATGAGCGATATTGCCGACGCAGACCAACATACTATTGCTCGCAGAATGAATGAAGAAGTCGAGAAACTGGTTCGTCCTAATCCAGAGCAGTATGTTTGGGTGCTTAAATTTTTGAAAACCAGAAAAGAGGGTGATACAGAGCCTTACAAACGCCAGGATCTGTGGCCAAAGGATAAGTAATTTCTATTTATCGCTAACTCATATCGCTAATAAAAAGGGCCCATTCGGGCCCTTTTTACATATTAAAACTCAATCACTCAATACGCAGAATACGACAGGTATTAGTACTACCAACCAGTGCCATTACGTCACCTTGAGTAATGATAACCAGATCGCCAGACATCAGGAAACCGCGATCGCGCAGCTGATTAGTTGCAGCCATTGCCGCAGCCAGACCATCACAGTCACCGGTGAACATGACCGGCGTTACGCCACGATAAAGGGCGCACAGATTCAGCGTTTGTTCATGACGGGACATAGCGAAAATCGGCAGGCCTGAGCTGATACGAGACATCATCAATGCAGTACGACCCGATTCAGTCATGGCGATAATGGCGCTAATGCCTTTCAGGTGGTTAGCTGCATACATAGTAGATAACGCAATAGTGTCTTCAACATTATCAAACTCAACGTCCATACGGTGCTTGGATATGTTCAGACGAGGCATTTTTTCTGCGCCAACGCAAACACGCGCCATGGCTGCGACAGTTTCCGCAGGGTATTGACCAGCAGCAGTTTCTGCTGAAAGCATCACGGCATCGGTGCCATCCAGTACGGCGTTGGCAACGTCCATGACTTCAGCACGGGTTGGCATAGGGTTGGTAATCATTGACTCCATCATTTGGGTCGCAGTGATAACCGTACGGTTTAGTTGACGGGCACGTAAGATCAGCTTTTTCTGTACCGCTACCAACTCCGGATCGCCAATTTCAACTCCCAGATCGCCACGGGCTACCATGATAGAATCTGATGCCAGAATGATATCGTCGATAGCTTCGTCTGTTGCAACTGCCTCTGCACGTTCAACTTTAGCAACGATTTTAGCGTTACAGCCAGCATCGCGAGCCAGGCGGCGAGCATAATTCAAATCTTCGCCAGTACGAGGGAAAGAGACGGCTAAATAATCTACATTGATTTTTGCTGCGGTGATGATGTCTGCTTTATCTTTTTCGGTTAACGCATCGGCAGAGAGGCCTCCACCCAGTTTGTTAATCCCTTTATTGTTTGATAGCGGACCACCCACAGTGACTTCGGTAAATACTTTCATTCCCTGAACTTCGAGAACTTTTAGCTGTACACGACCATCATCCAGTAACAGGATATCGCCAGGAACAACATCAGCAGGCAGGCCTTTATAGTCGATACCGACTTTTTCTTTATCACCATCACCAACAGAAAGGTTGGCATCTAATAGAAATTTATCGCCTACATTCAGAAATACTTTACCTTCTTTAAAGGTAGATACACGGATTTTAGGCCCCTGCAAATCACCTAAAATGGCGACATGTTTACCTAATTTTGCTGAGATTTCTCGGACTTTATTGGCGCGGAGTTGGTGATCTTCTGGGGTTCCGTGGGAGAAGTTTAAGCGGACTACGTTGGCACCTGCGGCAATTATTTTTTCTAAGTTATTGTCACGGTCAGTTGCAGGGCCTAACGTGGTAACAATTTTGGTTCTTCTAAGCCTTCTGGACATGTATCACTCCATTCAACATGATAAGTTTTGACCTAATCAGTGTGTTTTTAAAGCATTAGTACTAACAAAAGTCAGGCATATTGAATCTGCCTGACTCTAAAAATTTCAGTTGTCTTAATTTCTGAGGGGTTTTATACCACTATCCAGCTAGCTTCTCAAATAAGAGCTGTCACGTTTCATATCACACTAAGCTAATCGTTTGCTTAATATCAAATTATCAGATTCAGAGAATTAGCTGTTTCTTTATTTTATTAAAACGGTGGATGAAATAAAGATTAACGGTCTTTATCAAAGCGAGATTGTTTTAACGCATCTTTAACCCGTTTCAGATTATCTCTGGCAAGACTGCTGCGCAGAGTGAATCCGGTTGCCAATACGTCAATTATGGTTAATTGAGCAAGACGAGAAACCATTGGCATATAAATGTCGGTATCTTCCGGAACATCAAGCAAAATGGAAAGGGTGGCAGCATTTGCCAGCGGTGTACCTTGAGAAGTAATGGCAATGACAGTAGCACCGTTTTGGCTGGCAATATCTGCCAGCTCGACCAGACTCTTGGTTCTGCCGCTGTGGGAAATTAACACTACCACATCGCCCTGATTGGAATTCATACAGCTCATTCGCTGCATGACGATGTCATCAAAATAGATCACCGGAACGTTGAATCTGAAAAATTTATTCATGGCATCGTGCGCGACAACTGAGGAGGCACCATAGCCAAAAAATGATATTTTTTTCGCTTGAGTCAGTAAGTTAACTGCCCGATTAATAGCTATAATGTCAAGACTGCTCTTCGCCATATTCAGACTGGCAACGGCAGATTCAAAAATTTTATAGGTAAAGGCATCTGTGGTGTCATTTTCATCTACATTGCGATTTACATAAGGCGTTCCATTAGCCAGACTTTGCGCCAGTGCCAGTTTAAAATCGGGGAAGCCTTTAGTATTCAGCCTGCGGCAAAAACGGTTGACGGTTGGCTCGCTAACGTTGGCAATTTTAGCTAAGGTAGCAATGCTGGAATGAATGGCAGTTTGTGGCGCAGCTAAAATAGCATCAGCAACTTTTTGCTCTGATTTGCTTAATGAATCTCGAAATTGGTGAATTCTTTCCAGCATATTTATATCCCGCTGCATTTGCCTATTACATTCAAAGGAGAAATCAATCTTTGATTTGTGGAAATATACTACGTGATATCAGATCGTGCAGTAATAAAGCATCGTTTTGTAATTTTTTTTCAGAAAGTTTGACTCACATCTGATTTTAACGTTTTAACAGCACGAAAAGAGTAAGTGGATAACTAAATATTTTTTATATTTAATGGGTTATCTCTTAGCTTCACAAGGGTTTACAACAGGTTTTTACTTTTTTATCCGCCTATTTACGCCAGTCAGATAAAGAGGTACATTACTTATGTAATAAAATTACAAGATTTTTTAAGTCGTACACCTACATTTTTACGGCTTAACTGAGGAGATAGTTATGGTAGATGATTCGATAGCTCAAGCCTGTGATTTAGTCATTTTTGGCGCTAAAGGTGACCTGGCTCGCCGCAAGCTATTACCGTCACTTTATCAACTGGAAAAAGCCTGTCATATTCATCCGGATACTCGAATTTTAGGCGTTGGTCGCGCTGAGTGGGATAAGGCTGCCTATACTGACGTTATCGAAAAAGCGCTGACCACCTTCATGAAAGAAGAGATCGATCCAGAGGTTTGGAAACGATTAAGCGCACGTTTAGACTTCTGCAATCTGGATGTTAATGATATTCCTGGATATAACCAACTGGGCCAGATGCTCGATCAAACCAGCAGAGTTACCATCAACTATTTTGCTATGCCACCCAATACATTTGGTGCAATTTGCCGCGGTTTAGGTGAAGCAGGATTAAATAAATTCCCCAGCCGCGTTGTGATGGAAAAACCGCTGGGTACCGATTTAAAATCTTCTCAAGAAATTAATAATCAGGTGGCTGAGTATTTTGATGAATCTCAGGTTTACCGCATTGACCACTATTTAGGTAAAGAGACAGTTCTGAACCTGCTAGCACTGCGTTTTGCTAACTCCCTGTTCTCCGCGAAGTGGGATAATACTGCCATTGATCACGTTCAGATTACTGTTTCTGAAGAGGTCGGTATTGAGGGTCGCTGGGGCTACTTTGATAAAGCCGGGCAGATGCGTGATATGGTGCAGAATCACCTGTTACAGATTCTGACCATGATTGCGATGTCTCCTCCGGTGGATTTAAGCGCTGACCGTATTCGTGACGAAAAGGTTAAAGTGTTGCGTTCTCTGCGTCGTATCAATCATACCAATATTCGTGAAGCAACGGTCAGAGGCCAATATACCGCCGGGTTTGTTCAGGGACAAAAAGTTCCGGGCTATCTGGATGAAGAAGGCGCTAACAAGCGCAGTAATACCGAAACCTTTGTCTCTCTGCGAGTGGATATTGATAACTGGCGCTGGGCTGGCGTGCCGTTCTACCTGAGAACCGGTAAACGTTTGCCGTCCAAATGTTCAGAAGTGGTTATCTATTTCAAGAATCTGCCAATTAATCTGTTCCGGGATTCTTACCAAACATTGCCACCAAATACTTTAACCATTCGTCTTCAACCTGACGAAGGGGTTGATGTACAGATCCTGAATAAAGTACCAGGTCTGGACCATAAACACCGTCTGCAAACCACTAAGCTTGATCTGAGCTTCTCAGATACCTTCCACGAACAGCACGTAGCTGATGCCTATGAACGTTTATTGCTGGAAACTATGCGCGGTATTCAGGCTCTGTTTGTTCGCCGTGATGAGGTAGAAGAGGCGTGGAAATGGGTGGATTCTATTATGGAAGCCTGGGCTGCAGATAATGAACCACCAAAGCCGTATCAGGCAGGTACCTGGGGACCAGTAGCATCTGTTGCTATGATCACCCGTGATGGCCGCTCATGGAGCGAATTTGAATAAATAAGACAAAACGATACCATCCCGTCAGATTAGAATAGGATGGCTATAACGATTGTTAATGAAGGTAACTACCATGGCAAACTTAACTAACTTCCCAACAACGGATGATTTAAATCGCCGCTTAGCGCAACAGGTGGTCTCTGAGTTGCAAAAAGGAATTGATACCAAGGGAAAAGCGAGTCTTGTAGTCTCCGGCGGTAAAACCCCGTTAGGTTTATTTAAATTGCTCAGTCAGCAGCCGTTGGCCTGGGAAAAGGTCACCATTACTTTGGCTGATGAACGTTGGGTGGACAGTAATAATGATTCCAGCAATGAAAAGTTGGCACGTGAAAACTTATTGCAGGAACATGCAGCTACGGCACATTTTGTCTCATTAAAGAATGAGAGTCTTACACCATTTGAGGGCGCGTCAGGGATTGAAAAATCACTGAAAGAGATAGCTAAGCCTTTTGATGTTGTGATTTTGGGTATGGGTGATGATGGGCATACGGCATCATTGTTTCCTGGTGCTGAGAATTTATTTCCGGCTCTGGATATGAAGTCTAAACATCTGTGTATGGGCATGACGCCATTAACAGCACCATTAGACCGATTAACGCTGACGCTACCTGCGCTACTAAACAGCCGCCATATTTTCCTGCATCTGGTAGGAGAGAATAAGCGTGCTGTTTACCATCAGGCACAGGAAGGGGATGACGTAAATGAAATGCCTGTCCGTGCGGTAATACACCAAACCCATACGCCAGTAGATGTGTTCTGGTCTGCATAACGATTTAAATAATCCTGCGTGTGGCGAGTCAGTTGCACGTTTATGTTAACGGCTGCGACGAGCCTGACTGGATCAGGTATTTGATTAGCCACATGGAGATCTGTTGAGATGAAAAACTGGAAAGTAAGCGCTGAAAGTATCCTGTCTGATGGACCGGTGGTTCCTGTTATTGTTATTAAGGAACTGAAAGATGCTGTTCCTCTGGCTAAGGCATTAGTCGCCGGTGGTGTTCGTGTACTGGAGGTAACTTTGCGTACTCCTTGTGCAATGGATGCTATTCGCGCTATCGCCAAAGAAGTGCCAGAAGCTATTATTGGCGCGGGTACGGTGTTGAATCCTCAGCAACTGGCTGAAGTTGCTGCCGCTGGCGGTCAATTCGCTATCAGCCCGGGTTTGACCGAGCCTCTGTTACAAGCAGCAGTTGAGGGCAATATGCCTTTAATTCCGGGAATCAGTAGCGTTTCTGAATTGATGCTGGGTATGGATTACGGTTTACGTGAGTTTAAATTCTTCCCGGCAGAAGCTAACGGTGGTGTAAAAGCGCTTCAGGCGATTTGTAGTGCGATCTCTTCCGTTCGCTTTTGTCCTACCGGTGGCATAACCCTGAACAACTGTCGTGACTATCTGGCATTGCCAAGTGTGCTGTGCGTAGGTGGTTCATGGTTAGTACCGGCAGATGCGATTGCGAAGGGTGATTTCAACCGTATTACTGAACTGGCTCGTGAAGCGGTAGCGCACGCTAAAGGTTAATTATCTCTGCTGTTTTGTTATATCAATCCCGTCGGTTTAACTATTGGCGGGATTTTTTATAGCTGAAATTTAATTATATTAAATGAATATTAATGCATAGCGATTAATCTGGTGCAGGTATAATTTATTTGATGCAATCACTAAAGGTGGTTAAATTTAAAAATATATTATCTTTTGTGTGTTTACTTTTATTATTTCCCTGTGGTAAAAATAGAGCTGTAAATAAACTATTCTGGAGGGGTAAGTGCAAATCGTGGTTTTATTACACGACTGACAACCAAATTTCATGATGAACACTCAACGTTCTGTGCTACAAACATCAACTTTCGTCTTCTTTATTTCAGCTATCTTAGCCAGTGAACTTAACTGGAGCTCTGCACTTTAGCGCCTTCTCCTCGCCTGTTTGGCATATCAATACATTAATTCCTGGTGTCGCTAACCTATTTTTGCGATGAATAATATTTGCTATCGGTAAATGTTATTTTTGGCATCAAAATATTTAGCGGTCGGGATTATTAAATAAAAATAATCTGGAGAAGAAAAATGATTTATTGGCTGCTTTTATTAATGGCTATTATTACTGAAGTTATTGGTACTCTATCGATGAAATATGCCAGCGAAACGGGAAGTATTTATGGGCATATTATTATGTATATGATGATTACCATCTCTTATCTTTTATTGTCGCTTTCGATTAAACGTGTTGCATTAGGCGTGGCCTATGCGCTATGGGAAGGGGTTGGGGTTTTATTGATAACGGCATTCAGCGTGTTGTTGTTCGGGGAAGAGATTTCGGTAGTTAAAGCGGTTGGTCTGGCAGTACTTCTGCTGGGTATCATATTGATTAAGTCAGGTACACAGAAACCAAACAAACCGACAGGGAAATCACAGCCCAAAATAGTGGAGAAACATCATGCAACAGCTTGAGTTTTACCATATTGCATTTTTGGGTCTGGCGATTGTACTGGAAATTATCGCTAATATATTTCTGAAACTCTCAAACGGTTTTAAGCGTTTTTGGTTAGGGATACTCTCATTAGTCTGTGTTTTAGGCGCTTTTAGCTCGCTGGCTCAGGCAGTCAAGGGAATGGATTTATCCATAGCCTATGCGTTATGGGGCGGTTTTGGGATTGCAGCAACGATTGCTGCCGGTTGGATTCTGTTTGGCCAGAAGCTAAATGCCAGAGGCTGGGTTGGATTACTGTTACTGCTGCTTGGGATGGTTATTCTTAAGTTAGCGGTTTGATGTTGAAATTAAAAATAGTCATCATTCACTGTGGTGTTTAAATAGATCAGATAAATTGACATCAATGAATATTCCGGTCGTAAAATCTAAAATGTTTATATTGGCATTGCGCTCGACCGGAAGACCATCAGTACTTAACGTTGGAGTGCGTTGGGCCTGGCCGGGTTAGGGGCGCTTCGTTGGCTTACGCCAAGTCGACCCCAACACCCGTCCCTCCCAACGATTGGCTATCTTAAGGTACAGAACTGATCTATCGCGATTTATCATCAGTCTGGGGGGGAATAACTGTGTGGCAAACCCAGAATTTCTTATACCTAACAAGCAGCAACAATCTTAATTTCCACTTTATATTGTGGCTTCATTAATGCGGCTTCTACCGTACAACGTACTGGTGCATTACCATCCGGAACCCAGGCGTCCCACGCGGCATTCATTGATGCAAAATCAACCCGATCGGCTAAAAAGATGGTGACATCCAGAATGCGCTCTTTACTGGAACCCAACTGGCTAAGCATGATATCGATATCTGCCAGTACGTTAGCCGTTTGAGCGGTTACGTCGGCATCCAGATTGTCAGGTACGCTGGTATAGTAAATCGTATCGTTATAAATCACAGCATCAGACCAGCGTTTGGCAGGGTTAATTCGTTTAATTGTCATGGTGTATTGCTCCTGAAATTATCATGGTGATTTCATATTAATGGCTTAAGGTTAAGATAACCACTCTTGTGGATCAATTCCCTTGTAGGATCTGGCCTATATCCATTATGACAAAGACAGATTAGATGAGCCGTTGCCGGGAAAATTAATCAACTGAATTTCTGGCAATTTTTTGTTATATGAGCAAACAGGGTGGTGGTGACTGGTCAGGACAGGCATAATAAGCAACTTCTTTACCGTATCTGCTCAATGCTGGCGGTCAGACTCATTCAAGCTTAACCCAACGGATACTCATACTTGGCAGATGATTTCGCACCCAAAGGTGCATTAGCTCAGGCAATTAAAGGTTTTAAGCCGCGTGAACCGCAGCGTGTAATGGCCAAAGCTATCACTCAGGCAATCAAGAAAAAACAGGAACTGGTGGTGGAAGCAGGTACCGGCACGGGAAAAACCTATGCTTATCTGGTGCCGGCAATACGTTCTAAACGTAAGGTTATCATCTCAACCGGCTCAAAAGCCTTGCAAGACCAACTGTTTGCTCGTGACTTGCCAACGGTAGCTACCGCACTGGAATTTAACGGTAAGCTGGCGCTGTTGAAAGGGCGTTCTAATTATCTGTGTCTTGAGCGCATGGAACAGCAGTCAATGACCGGTGGAGAACTGACGAATTCAACCCTCAACGATCTGGTGAATTTGCGCCGTTGGTCATCCAGCACCGTAGATGGTGATGTCAGCACCTGTACTCAGGTGGCTGAAGATAGTTATATCTGGCCTCTGGTCACCAGTACTAATGACAATTGTTTAGGTAGCGACTGCCCATATTATAAAGAGTGTTTTGTGGTCAAAGCTCGCCGTCGGGCGATGGATGCGGATCTGGTGGTGGTTAACCATCACCTGTTTTTAGCTGACATTGTGGTGAAAGAGACCGGTTTTGCTGAGCTGATCCCGAATGCCGATGTCATGATTTTTGACGAGGCCCATCAATTGCCAGATATTGCCAGTCAATATTTTGGTCAGCAGGTTACCAGTCGTCAGCTACTGGATTTGGCAAAAGATATTATTATCGCTTACCGCACTGAAGTGCGGGATATGGCACAGTTACAAAAAAGCGCCGATCGTTTAACTCAAAGTACTCAGGATTTTCGGCTGGCACTGGGAGAACCTGGCTTCAGAGGCAATCTGCGGGATGTACTGGAGCAACCAGCTATTCAGCGAGCGCTGCTGTTAGTCGATGATGCGCTTACCTTGTGCTATGACGTAATCAAAATGGCGCTCGGCCGCTCGGCCTTACTGGATGCCGCCTTTGAAAGAGCCACTCAGTATCGTGCGCGCCTCGACCGTTTGAAAGATGTCACTATTCCCGGCTATAGCTATTGGTACGAATGCGGTGCCCGTCATTTTGTATTGGCCCTGACGCCGCTTTCCGTATCGGATAAATTCCGTGATTTAATGGACGAAAAGAAGGGTAGTTGGATTTTTACTTCAGCAACGCTTTCTGTAAATGATTCTCTCGATCACTTCAGTCAACGCTTAGGATTGGAAAAGGCAGAAAGTTTAATTCTTGCCAGTCCGTTTGATTATGAAACGCAGGCATTGCTGTGTGTACCGCGTTTTCTACCATCGCCAAATCAGTACGGCGGGGCGAAACAACTGGCGGCAATGCTGCAACCGCTTATTGAAGCCAACGATGGCCGCTGTTTCTTTTTATGTACTTCACATCAAATGATGCGTGACTTAACGGAGGCCTTCCGTGAGAGCATGACCTTACCGGTACTAATGCAGGGAGAAACCAGCAAAGGCAAACTGCTTTCTCAGTTTGTTGATTCCGGCAATGCATTACTGGTGGCAACCAACAGTTTCTGGGAAGGGGTGGATGTACGCGGTGATGCGCTCTCTTGCGTCATAATAGATAAGCTCCCGTTTACCTCACCGGATGACCCATTGCTTAAGGCTCGCATTGAAGACTGTCGCCTGCGTGGCGGTGATCCTTTTAATGACGTTCAGCTTCCGGATGCAGTTATTACCTTGAAACAAGGGGTAGGACGACTGATTCGTGATACTGACGATCGTGGCGTTATTGTCATTTGTGATAGTCGATTAGTGATGCGTCCTTACGGAGCTATTTTCCTTAACAGCCTGCCACCGGCTCCCAGAACCCGTGATTTGACCAAAGCGATTGAGTTTCTTCATCAACGATCAAAGTCTGATGTTGAATAAAACTGCTCACCTAATGAATAACAACCATCATCAATATGATATGATTGGCGGATTATTTTTATTTGTAATCCCGCCTGAGGTTTTCTATGTCAACGCGAATTCTTGCGCTTGATGCAGCCACAGAAGCGTGCTCCGTCGCCATCTGGAATGACGGTAAAGTTCATGCTTTGTACGAACTGTGTCCTCGTGAACATACCCAACGTATTTTGCCTATGGTCCAGCAGATTTTAGCTGAAACCGGGTTAACTCTGGCCCATATGGACGCTCTGGCTTTTGGCCGTGGTCCGGGTAGTTTTACCGGTGTTCGAATTGGTATCGGTATTGCTCAAGGATTAGCTTTAGGAGCTGACTTACCCATGATTGGTGTTTCAACCCTGAATACCATGGCTCAGGGTGCTTATCGCATGACCGGAATGACACAAATTCTGACCGCCATCGATGCCCGAATGGGGGAAGTTTACTGGGGGCAATATCAACGATCGTCACAGGGTGAGTGGAGCCTGGTTAACCCTGAGCAGGTTCTGTCACCGCAGCAGGTCAAAGAACAGTTAAAGTCAACGCATGGTGAATGGGCTATCGCCGGTACCGGATGGGAAACTTATCCTGATATGGCTGACGGCACCGATGTGATAATTCGTAACGGTAAAATGCCGTTGCCGCAGGCGGAAGATATGTTGCCTTTAGCCGTTTCCTGCTGGAAAAAAGGCGAAACTCAAGCGGTAGAATCAGCAGAGCCGGTCTATTTACGTAATGAAGTAACCTGGAAAAAACTACCGGATCGGGAATAAACGGAAACTACCGTCGTTTTCCCCCTATATTTTTGTCAGAGAATGTAATTTTTTGATATTACAGTAGTAATAGAATATTAGCCTATGGTAACCATAGGGTTAAGTTCACTGTAATGAGCCTTATTCTGTTTAAAGAATAACAACCACAGAATGAAGGTAAGATGCCAGATACAGGAGTATTTCATTGAATAAGGTATGGTTATCCCGTTATCCCAAAGATGTTCCGGCAGAGATAGATGCTCAACGCTACTCATCACTGGCGGATATGTTTGAAAATGCGGTAAATCGCTTTGCCGATCAGCCTGCTTATATTAATCAGGGAAAGGTAATGACTTTCCGTCGATTAGAGAAGCGCAGCCGGGCTTTTGCCGCCTACCTGCAAAATTCACTGGGATTGAAAAAAGGTGACAGGGTAGCGGTAATGATGCCAAACCTGTTGCAATATCCTATCGTACTGTTTGGTATTCTGCGTGCGGGTATGGTGGTGGTGAATGTGAATCCACTGTATACCCCAAGAGAGCTTGAACATCAGTTAAATGACTGTGGTGCTAAAGCAATTGTGATTGTGTCAAACTTTGCCCATACGCTGGAAAAAGTGGTTAAGCAGACGCAAATCGAACACGTGATTCTCAGCGGCCTGGGCGATCAACTCTCCGTTGGTAAACGATCTCTGGTTAACTTTGTTGTTAAGTACATAAAAAAATTGGTGCCGAAATACAATTTACCAGGCGCAATATCATTTCGCAGTGCTTTACATAAGGGTCGTAATCAGCAGTATATTAAACCACGCTTATCACCTGACGATCTGGCTTTGCTGCAATATACCGGTGGAACCACCGGAGTGGCCAAAGGTGCAATGTTGACCCACGGAAACCTGCTGGCTAACATGGAACAAGCCCGCGCAGCCTATATTCCATTGCTAATTGTAGGTCAGGAACTGGTAGTAACGGCTTTGCCGCTTTATCATATTTTTGCTTTAACCGTAAACTGTCTGCTGTTTCTTGAGGTGGGGGGATGTAACCTGCTCATTACCAATCCACGTGATTTAAAAGGCATGGTAAAAGAGCTTTCTCGTTATCCATTCTCCGCATTGACCGGAGTAAATACTCTGTTTAATGCTCTCATCAATGATGAAGATTTCCGGGAGTTGGATTTTAGCCATCTGCGTATTACCGTTGGTGGAGGAATGTCGGTTCAGCGCAGCGTCGCAGATCGTTGGCAGCAGTTGACCGGAACTCATTTGCTGGAAGGTTATGGTCTGACTGAGTGTTCGCCATTAGTTGCGGGTAATCCTTATGATTTACAGCAATACAGCGGCAGTATCGGTCTACCGGTTGCTTCTACGGAAATTCGCCTGGTTGACGATCGGGGTATTGATGTACCAGAAGGGCAAGCGGGTGAGCTTTGGGTCAAAGGCCCACAGGTAATGCAAGGGTACTGGAATCGCCCTGAAGCCACCAACGAAGTGTTAAAAGATGGTTGGCTGGCAACCGGTGATATTGTGGTGATGGACGAGCAGGGATTTATGAAGATTGTCGATCGCAAAAAAGACATGATTCTGGTTTCCGGATTTAATGTTTATCCTAATGAAATTGAAGAAGTGGTAGCCAGTCACGCTAAAGTACTGGAAGTGGCTGCCATTGGTGTACCAAATGAAGTTTCCGGCGAAACCGTGAAAATTTATGTGGTTAAAAGAGATCCAAGTCTGACTAAGGATGAACTTTTAGCTCATTGTCGCAGTGGATTAACCGGCTATAAAATTCCGCGAATTGTTGAATTTCGTGATGAATTGCCTAAGTCTAATGTGGGTAAGATCCTACGTAAGGATCTGCGTGACGAAGCCATTAAGCAGCAAGCGGGTAATAAAGAGTAACCGGCTTGTGATGAAACATAAATAACGCCGGAAATCCGGCGTTATTTATGCCAGAAACTAACAAACAAGAGATTATGTTTTGGATTATCAACTGATAACAACTGATGACGAATTACAGCAGGTTTGCGAACGTGCCAGTCAGGTTTCACGCATTGCGTTAGATACCGAATTTGTTCGAACCCGCACTTATTACCCTCAGTTAGGGTTGATTCAACTTTATGATGGTGAACAGCTCGTTTTAATCGATCCGCTGAATATTCAGCAATGGGAGCCGTTTCGCGCACTATTGATTAATCCAAAGGTTATTAAGTTTCTTCATGCCTGCAGTGAAGATCTGGAAGTCTTTCTCCATGAGTTTGGTGTATTGCCTGAACCCATGATCGATACTCAAATACTGGCGGCATTCAATCAACGTTCGCTTTCTACCGGATTTGCGGCATTGGTTGCGGAGTATCTGGATATTGAACTGGATAAAAGCGAATCCCGAACCGATTGGCTGGCGCGTCCATTGACCGAAAGACAATGTATTTATGCGGCAGCGGATGTTTTCTACCTGTTGCCCATTGCTGATGCCATTTTGCAAGAGACTGAACAATTAAAATGGCTGGATGCTGCGAAAAATGAATGCATCATGATGAGTAAGCGCCGCTGTGAGCAGCTTACTCCTGAAGACGCCTATATTGATATTAATAACGCCTGGCAGCTCAATAACCGCCAGTTGGGTTGTCTGAAGCTGTTAGCCGCCTGGCGTTTGAATTATGCTCGCGAGCGGGATATGGCGGTTAACTTTGTGGTCAGGGAAGAGAACCTGTGGCAAGTAGCCAGACATCAGCCTTCATCAATGGGAGAGCTGGAACCGTTAGGATTAAGTGGGCCGGAAATTCGTTACCACGGTAGAACCATGCTGCGTTTAGTGGCTGAAGGGCTGCAATTGCCAGAAGAAGCCTTACCGGAAAAGATATCGCGTATTGTGGATCACGCAGGCTATAAGAAAGTATTTAAAGATATTAAAACTCTGATCCAGACTATTTCTGGTGAAAGTGGGCTGAATGTTGAGCTTCTGGCATCACGCCGCCAGATTAACCAGTTACTGAAGTTTTTTTGGCAACAGGATGCCAGTGAACAACCAGAGTTGATGCAAGGATGGCGCGGAGAATTAATGCGTGAACGTTTAGCTGCACTGCTTGAACAGGAAGCCAGGCCTTTTATGTAGGTTAGGTAGAAATGTCCGGATTAAAACAGAAAACCGCCGTTTAAGGCGGTTTTTCTCATTTGATAACGCTAAAAATTGCTACGCTTAACGCTTAGCTTCATCATTTTCAGGTAGCGTCACGTTAAGTTCCAGCACCGAGATATCATCACCTTTTTGCTCCAGCTGTACGGTAACCATTTCCGGGTCAATCTGCACATATTTGCAGATAACCTCAAGCAGGTCACGCTTCAACTGAGGTAAGTAGTGCGGCTCACTATCACCGCGACGACGTTCCGCAACGATAATTTGTAGCCGCTCTTTAGCGATATTGGCGGTTGGCTTTTTACGGGACAGGAAAAAATCTAACAATGCCATGGCTTATGCCCCTCCAAACAGTCGCTTTAACAGACCTTTCTTCTCTTCAGTCAGGAAACGGAATGGTATTTCTGCACCTAACAAACGCTCAACGGTATCCGCATAAGCTAAGCCAGCATCAGATTCGGTATCCAGAATAACAGGTTCACCCTGGTTGGAAGCACGCAACACTGACGGGCTTTCTGGAATAACACCCAACAGAGGAATACGCAGAATTTCCAGTACGTCTTCAACGCTTAACATATCACCACGGTTAACGCGGCCTGGGTTATAGCGGGTAACCAGCAAATGTTCTTTAATGGGTTCCTGGCCATTTTCAGCACGGCGGGATTTTGATGCCAGAATACCGAGAATACGGTCGGAGTCACGTACTGATGAAACTTCCGGGTTAGTTGTGATAATGGCTTCATCTGCGAAATACAGCGCCATCAGGGCTCCGCTTTCGATACCGGCCGGAGAGTCACAAACGATAAAATCGAACTCCATCTCACCCAAGTCTGCCAGAACCTTTTCCACGCCTTCTTTAGTTAATGCATCTTTGTCGCGAGTTTGGGATGCAGGCAGAATATAGAGATTTTCTGTACGTTTATCTTTTATCAGCGCCTGATTAAGCGAGGCATCACCCTGAATAACGTTAACAAAGTCATATACGACACGGCGTTCACATCCCATGATTAAGTCGAGATTACGCAGTCCGATATCAAAATCGATAACGACAGTTTTATTTCCTTTTTGTGCTAAACCAGTTGCAATGGCAGCGCTGGAGGTGGTTTTACCAACGCCCCCCTTACCGGAAGTAACAACAATAATTCGTGCCATAAGGTGTTCCTTGTAAATAAGGCTTAATTTAATGATTCAATAGTTAAAATGTTATCTTGCAAAAACAGTCTTGCGCCGCGCTCATAGAATGTAGATGGAATTCTGTCACTTAGCCAATATTCACCGGCAACAGAGACTAATTCAGCAGCAAGCTGGGTACAAAAAACCTGACTGGTCACATCGCCACTGGCACCCGCCAGCGCGCGACCACGCATCATACCGTAGACATGAATATTGCCATCGGCAATCAGCTCAGCACCTGAACTAACCGAACTAATAACCACAAGGTCGCAACCGCGAGCATAAATTTGCTGACCGGTACGAACGGGAGTGCTGATTATTCGGGTTTTTGGTGGAGGAGGAGGTGGTGGTGCAGCTTTGGTTACTTTTCCTGCTTTGCCTTCTGTCAGTAGCGGTAAACCGGCAGATTGGATAGAGCGTTTTTGTTCATCACTATGAAAACCACTTACACCAACCACGCGTAAGCCAGCATCCATTACTGCTCGCTGCACTTGCAACCAATCAGCATCAGGTGTGAGTGCAGCAACGTTCAAAACCACGGGTGCATTCTGCAAAAAAGCGGGAGCTTGCTTCACCTTTTCAGTTAAAGCTTCGCGAATGATATTCGGTTCTGAATGATTCAAATGAACAACAGACAGAGTAAAACTGCTGCCTTTCAATTCAACTGGCGATTGTGACATCTATCCTACTCAGTTTTTGGCTCCCGCTATTATAGCCAGAGCGCTGTTTTAATGTTCAATATTGTAAAATGCACGAACGTATAACAGCATGTTATAGTTAGCGGCATATCTAGGCAAGTCAATGACTCAATTAATTAGAGCGAAAGAACAATGTTGTGTGCAATTTATCGTAGCAATAAACGCGATCAGACCTATCTTTATATTGAACAGAAGGATGACTTTTCCAAAATCCCTGAAGCATTGATGAATAGTTTTGGTAAACCTGTGTTTGTGATGACTCTGGAATTAGAGCAAAGAGCGAAATTGGCCTCGGCAGATATTGCCAGAGTGAAACAAGATTTGATTGAACAGGGATTCTATTTACAGGTACCACCTCCGGTTGAAAGCCTGCTAAAAACCCCTGATGATTTTGACGATTAATCCGCATTTAGATTTTAACAAAAATGATTTGATATTGTTTTTCGTTTTCATGGCCTTGTAAAAATAGATTTATTTATGCGGTTTGCGTCAGAATAATTTGGGATGAAGATAGTGAAATTATCAATGATAGCCTGGTTGACAGGTGTGGTTCTACTGGCCGGATGTAGCGGTAAAACCCTTCAGGCTCAACCCATTATCAAAAATACTGCAACCAGTGCTCCAACAGCGGAACAGAGTACCGCTTATAATGAGTCTCAGTTTCCTGCCTATGTAGAAAAACTCAAGGCCAGAGCATTGAGCGAAGGCATCAGCCAGCAAACTATCGATCGGGCGTTTGCGAATGTCTATTTTCTCAGTCGCGTAATTGATTCAGATAAAAACCAGTTAGAGAAAAAGATCACACTTGATGATTATCTGCAGAGAGTGTTACCAGACTGGAAAATAGATCGTGCTCGCCAAATGTATCAAGCTAATAAAAGTAAACTCAATAAAGCCAGTAAACGCTCTGGCGTACCGGCCAGCTATATTGTGGCGCTATGGGGTATGGAGAGTACTTTTGGTAAACGTCAGGGGAAAGAAGATATTATCTCTGCCTTAGCGACATTAGCTTTTGAAGGACGCCGCGAAGAGTTTTTTACCAAACAGTTGATAGCCGCGCTGCAAATTTTACAACAGGGTCATATTCAGGCTGATAAATTTAAAGGCTCATGGGCAGGGGCAATGGGACAATGCCAGTTTATGCCGACCTCATTCCTTAAATATGGGCTGGATGGTAATGGTGACGGGCGGATTGATATCTGGAATGACAAGGATGATGTATTCGCCTCAACGGCAAATTATCTGGCGACTGAAGGCTGGAACTCCAATGAAGGTTGGGGACAAGAGGTCAAATTAACCAAAGCACTGACTGATGCAGCTATCGGACTGGAAGATGCTAAAGCGAAGAGCGTCGCCGAGTGGCAGAAACAGGGTATTGTTCTTTCACATAAAGTTCCCGGAAAGCAGCAGGCCTGGATCATACAGCCTGATGATGCACAGGGGAGAACGTTTATGGTATTTAACAATTTCCGAACCATTATGCACTGGAACCGTTCTACCTACTTTGCGATCAGTATCGGTACTTTGGCAGATAAAGTTGTACAAAACTAAGCGCTTAATCTAAGTTTTTGTTACCGATGTAATGATACTATCGGACGATAACAATCGGACTACGCCAAATGGCCCGGCATAATGTCGGGTTGAGAACAATAATAAATCACTACATTGATAAAATCAGACAAAGGTTATGAAGGAGTAGCAATCATATGTATCAACATCGGGATTGGCAGGGTGACCTGTTAGAGTTACCTGTGAGCAAAGTAGTTTGCGTGGGCAAAAATTATTCAGACCATATCAAAGAGATGGGGGATAACACGCCTCAACAGCCGCTACTGTTCATTAAGCCTGAAACGGCGTTATGCGATATTACTCAGCCAATAGCAATTCCGGATGGATTCGGTTCTGTCCATTATGAAGTGGAGCTGGCGGTACTCATTGGTTTGCCGCTGAAGAATGCTGATGAAGGGCGGGTTGCTAATGCTATTGTAGGATACGGCATTGCTATTGATTTAACTCTGCGTGATTTGCAGGCAGAGTGCAAAAAAGCGGGCGAACCTTGGGAAAAAGCCAAAGCATTTGATAATTCTTGTCCTATTTCAGGCTTTATTCCGGTAGGGCAGTTTGGTGATGCCCAACAGGCTTCATTATCGTTGTCGATTAATGGTCAGGTGCGCCAGAACGGGAATACTCGGGAGATGATCACCCCAATTCTGCCGCTGATTTCCTACATGAGTCGCTTCTTTACGCTGCGTCCTGGCGATATCGTATTAACCGGTACTCCTTCAGGGGTTGGCCCGATTGAGCATGGTGATAACTTCATCGTTGCGCTTAATGGTAAAGAAATTACCAGCCGCGTGCTATAATCCTCTTATATCGTCTAAAACAGACGCCTGTAGCTAACCGTTACAGGCGTTTATTTTTAGATTAATCCCTTATTTATTAATACCGGAATACCATCATGAGCCAATCCTTTTTTTGGCAGCAAAAGACGCTGCCTGAGATGACCGATGACGAATGGGAGTCGTTGTGTGACGGATGTGGTCAGTGCTGTCTGAACAAACTGATTGACGAAGATACCGATGAAATCTATTTCACTAACGTCGCATGCGACCAACTGAATATTAAAAGCTGCCAGTGCAGTAATTACGATCGCCGTTTTGAACTGGAAGAAGATTGCATCAAACTTACCCGTGACAATTTACCTACTTTTGAATGGTTACCGCCAACCTGCGCTTATCGTCTGATTGCTGAAGGTAAAGCTTTACCAGAATGGCATCCGCTGTTGGCTGGTTCTAAATCAGCTATGCATGCTGCCAGAATTTCAGTGCGTCATATTGCGGTACCAGAGAGTGAAGTGATTGACTGGCAGGATCATATTTTAAATAAACCCGACTGGGCCAGGTAATAAGTTTATTTCTAGAATACAGTACCATGCCTGAGTCGAATGATGATTTTGTTGAGAATACCAATGACAATGATCCAAAACTCATTAATGAATGAATTTATACTCTCAGCAGATGATGACGGCTTCATCCCATTAAAAGTATTTGCTCAAAAAGCATTAAAGCGAAGTGCTAATGACATTAATACTTTCTTTGATCCTGAAAGCCGTTTTTATCAGCAATATCTACAAACCGTTATTCTTAACGTAAAACACAACGTTGTATTTACTCAACGCTATAAAAAAGATGGTTCTCCGGGAGCTCGTGTTTGTGAAGGTGGTGTACATAAAGACGATTTACTTATCTTTATTTTGCAAGCCCAAATAGCAATTGAGAATAATACAAAAAAGTTTGACGAAGTTTATAGAGACTATTATGAATTGAAATAACCTTGCTGAAAGCAGGATTATTCATGATTTTATTTGACCCCAGCCGCTTTGATGACAAAACAGTAATTATCGATTGTTCGACAAATAGTAGATTTAATACCCTTGTTTCTTGTGGTATCCCATTCTGAGTCTGTAGCATGTGGTAAACGCTCAATAATAGCAGGTGTGAAAAATATTAGGCGTTAGCCAAATTTTTTACTCATTGCAACCTTGCAAAATTCAATAATCAACTATTATGTATATATAAAGCCTAAGGAATTACAAATAGAATCAACCCGACAAGGTGATAAGCGGCAGTGCGGTAAGAAGATTGTTCAACCCCAGAGAGAGGTGGTCCAAAATATCTTCGATAGCCATAATTGGCAAGTCAGCACGCAACTTAGAGATACGTGGCAAAGCTGGCGGGAAGTTTGAAAAAAATGTGCGTATCGATAACATTAATATATTAACAGAGCCTTGCATTCGTGAGGCTTTTTTATTTCTCCCGGTGATTTTTGATTTCTACTGTAACTCGGGCATAACGCGCTTAATTTCTCTTTTTGCTATATCAAATTTTGTCAGAATATACTTATCGATTGATCTTTGAATTTATCAATTAATAAGTATTGTTTAGCAATCTATTATTTTTAATTAATTGTTAATTATAAGTTATTTTTTCATTCATAACATAGTATACTCCGCCGGCAGTTATTTTTGTAATTTGATTATGGTTTACGCCATAAAGCTGGAGTTTTCCCCTATGACAGGTCTGTTTTTGGGTCTTCTTCTCGGTTTTGTCATGCAACGTGGACGTTTTTGCATGGCAGGAGGGTTACGGGACCTCTATTTGTTTCGTGATAGTCGAATGACTATTGCTATGCTAATCATCATTACTCTTCAAAGCATCGGTCTGTTTATTCTTATCGACTTAGGTTGGGCGAAATTACCTTCGGGGGATTTTCGTTGGCTGGCAACTCTGGTCGGAGGGTTGATGTTTGGTATCGGAATGGGATTGGCAAGTTCTTGTTCTACAGGAGCTTATTATCGAGCTGCTGAAGGGCTGGTAGGAAGTATGATTGCCGTGTTTGGTTTTGTTATATCCAGTTGGTTTATTCGACAGCCGGATGGAAAACAGATCTTTGCGCCCATTAATGCTCCTTCTCTACCTGATGCGTCGCTTACTCAAACATTCAATATCTCTCCCTGGATTGCGGTTTTGGTTTTAACTATAACTACGCTTTTCTTGGTATATCGTCATCTGAATAAAAAATCGTTTCCAATTCCCCAACCTCAACCCAGAAAGCAGGGGATATCTCATTTGCTTTTTGAAGCCAGATGGCATCCTTTCGTTACCGCTACCATTATTGGCATTATTGCTTTATTAGCATGGCCATCCAGTTTGCTATCAGGGCGAGTTGGAGGGCTTGGTATCAGCGGGCCCAGTGCTCAACTATTTTCTTTAGTCACTGAAGGTAAAACGGGATTCTTTGGTTGGGCAGGGTACTTACTGATTGGAATATTTGTTGGTGCTCTTATTGCTGCCTGGGGAAGTCAGGAACTCAGAGTTCGTTCTCCTGGTTGGAAGGCATTAATCAAAAGCTTATTCGGTGGCTTATTAATGGGGGTTGGTAGCGGATTAGCTGGCGGTTGTATGTTGGGGAACACGGTAGTTAATACTGCATGGTTCTCATGGCAAGGATGGCTGTTTATTCCCTGCATATTAGTCGGTAGTTGGTTGGTAAGTTATTTCACCATTATCATTCCTAATCAATTAATTAAGAAAAGCGAGGCATAACACATGAAAACAATCGTACTGGATACTACAGGTAAGCTTTGTCCATTCCCGTTAATTGAAGCTAAAAAGCAAATTGCAGAACTTAACGCTGGTGATACCTTAGTTATTGAATATGACTGTGCGCAGGCAACTGAAAATTTACCTCGCTGGGCGGTTGAAGACGGTCATGAAGTGACTAGTTTTAAACAAACCGGTGATGCTCAATGGCAAATAAGTATTCAAAAAGGTTGATACGATCTATTTTTGATTAACCCTCTTCGGAGGGTTTTTTTATTGGTTTGAAATTTCTGGTGATACACCGTATCTGATAGTTATTTTCTGTTTATAAAGTTAAACACAATTGTATAGAATGAGGCGTTAAATTAACTAAAAGGAGTTTAGTATGCGTCGAATTCTTGTTGCCTTAACGGTAATGGTATCAGCCAATGCATTAGCTGCAGGCTGTGCAACACCGCGTAATGCCTTTGATCAGGTTTATTGTAGTAGTACGGTATTTTCTCAGTTAGATCGTGATTTAAACCAGCAGTATTCTCGTGTAGTGAAGCTAGTCAGTGCAGAACAAAAGGCTATTTTGAAGAAGAGCCAGCTAAATTGGATCAAGCAACGGGATGATAACTGTAGCGAAGAGAAAAACAGCGGGTATTTTGTCAATTTAACCTGTGCTAACAATATGATGAATGAACGAATTGCTTTCCTTAAAGAACGCGAGCATGAATGTAGCAGCACCGGTTGTGTGTCATCTAAACTAGCCGAATAAGCCATTTGTTATTTAAGGCCTCGCAATGCGAGGTTTTTTTATGATCGATGCTTAAAACCGTAGTTAACAAAAAAGCGCCGATAATGGCGCTTTTTGAACATTGATCTTCTGATTTATATATCAGAGTGGATTGTTATAGAAAAAACGTCTCTTTGGTTTAACAAACTGAGCAATAATAACCAAAGCAACAATAACTAAATTAATAGCGAAAATAATCAATAACCATTGTGGCATTTCTAATGAAAGGAATGACCACTGTTTTTCACTGCAATCACCGTTAGCTACAAATAACGCTGGTAACCATTTATCCAGCGGTAGCCAGGTTGGAAAGTTAACAAAAATATCACAGGTGTTTGCCGGGGAAGGGTAAAGCTGAATCATGGTGTGTTTCCATGTCAACAATAGGCCTTCGATAGTGCTGTATAGCCATACAATGATAGCCAGAAAACGTATCAGCGTAGAGGAAGGTGCCAACATACCAATCAAGGCTGCGCCTAAAATACCAAACAGAGCGCAACGTTCGTAAATGCAGAGCACACAAGGTCTCAGTAACATTACGTGTTGGAAATAGAGGGCAATTAACTCAAGTACAATAACAATCAGAGCCAGAAGAAACCAGGCACCTCTTCCTTTAGAACAGCTATTTAAATAACATAACATGATTAATTCACTTTAATATGTATGAGCGATCGCCGATAGCGGTAGTTTAAACTAGTTTTATTTCTATGCCATCTTTCAAATGACATTATGGTTAAGATTTTCTTTGTAAGCCAAGGATTTTTTCCTGCATGGCTGATTTAGAATGAATAAGTAATTTTTTACACTGAAATTAGCCTGTTTTTGTAATCTAAACCACAGTTTACTCTATTTGATATTTTGAGATGCTATATCCGGCTATGGCCTTCTGGTATGATGCAACAAATCGTTTTAATTTTTGTACCTTAATGGAATAGCACTTTTATGGTGATCAAAGCGCAGAGTCCGGCAGGATTTGCGGAAGAGTATTTAATTGAGAGCATTTGGAACAACAGGTTTCCCCCTGGTACCATTCTGCCCGCAGAACGTGAACTCTCCGAACTTATTGGCGTAACTCGTACCACATTGCGTGAGGTATTGCAGCGTTTAGCCCGAGATGGCTGGCTGACAATTCAGCACGGTAAGCCAACTAAAGTAAATAACTTCTGGGAAACTTCCAGCTTGAGTCTGCTGGAAACGCTGGTACGTTTAGATCACGATAGCGTTCCTCAGTTAATTGATAACCTTCTGGCCGTCAGAACCAATATCGCTGCTATCTTTATTCGGGCTGCGGTTCGTCAAAATCCGGAAAAGGCGCTGGAAGTTTTAGCTCAGGATAATGGTTTTGAAGAGCGTCCGGAGCTATTTACCGAGTTGGATTATAATATTTTCCGCGGTTTAGCATTTGCCTCAGGTAATCCGATCTATGGTCTGATTCTTAACGGTATCAAAGGGCTATATATCCGCGTTGGTCGCTATTATTTTTCTAATCCAGAAGCGCGCCAGTTAGCCCTGAACTTCTATCAACGTCTTTCTGACTTATGCCGCGACAGACTACACGATCAGGTGATGGAATGCGTACGCCAGTACGGTAAAGCCAGTGGTATTATCTGGCATAAGATGCAAAGCAACATGCCAAAGGATTTGGCTGAAGCAAATTAATCGGTATTCGAAAGATGTAATAAGGGGCGCAATAAGCGCCCCTTATTATTGAGCTCAAATTAACAGAGGGCAATTTGAGGGGAGCTGGCATCGAATAGCAGCAGGTACCACTTCAATTTGAAATTGATTGCCTTTTAATGGCTCTCCATCAAGATTAAGGATCATCTCATGGCTGGAAGTAAGGGTCAGACTATTTAAGGATTTCTCAATAATATGCTCACTGTCTTTGCCGTTGATTAAGCTGGAGAGCAGGGCAGGCAACGATTCATCTGCCATCAGAATAGCCAGTTGCAACTGTCCATCGTTAATTTTAGCATCAGGACACAGGGGATGACCGCCTCCAGCCTGCTTGCCATTACCGATGCCTATCACCAGTGCTTCCCCTGACCAGTGAAAGTTATCTGCTGTAATCGTGCAATTGTCGGGTTTTAACGTGTTAGCCTGAGTAATGCCGTGCAGCAGGTAAGAAAAACCACCTAATGCTGCCTTAAGTTTATCCGGTGTTTCAGTAGTGATTTTGGTACCAAAACCGCCGGTAGCCATATTAATGAAATAGTGCTGCTGGTTTACCTTCACCATATCAATAGCAACCGGGTTACCGTTCAGGGCCAGAATTAAAGCCTGATAAGGTTGTTCCGGAATTTGACAGGCGGTAGCAAAATCGTTGGCGGTTCCTAGTGGTAAGATCCCCATTGCGGGTCTGGAATGACTGTTCAACTGTACGATTGCTGCCGCAACCTCATTAATGGTTCCATCACCACCTCCGGCAATAACCAGTTCAGCGTGTTGTCGTTGCGCCTCGGTAACGTAACGACCAGCATCACCGTATTCCCAGGTGACCCTGACTTCGAGTTGGTATCCTTGTTCCCTGAGTTTTTTTATCGCGTCCCGAACCTCGGGTGTATTGGCTCCTTTACCGTTTAAGATAATAAAAGCATTGGGTGATATAGCCATTACACCTCCTGAAAGTGAAAAATAAGAGAATATAAAAACAGTATAACGATTCAATTACGAGTGATAATATTTTTACCAATTGTTTACATTAAAATAATTTGTTGCCTGATAAATATAAGGAAGAAAATCATGATTGCGGTAATTTTTGAAGTGCAGATAAAACAGGGGCATAAACAAGCTTATCTGGATTTGGCAGCAGAACTAAAACCTTTACTGGTAGAAATGGATGGTTTTATTTCTATTGAGCGTTTTGAAAGTCTGTCTGAACCGGGCAAGATTTTATCACTTTCATTTTGGCGTGATGAAGAAGCTGTTCTGCAGTGGCGGCAATTAGAATTGCATCGGCAGGCACAGGCTAAAGGCCGGGCGATGATTTTTAATGATTATCGGCTCAAGATTGCCGGAATTATTCGCGATTATGGTATGACTGACAGGGAACAGGCACCCAATGATAGCCGCATTATGCATGGCTAAATCAGTCGAAAAGAGAGACAAAAGAATTTTGAGAGACGCTAAAAAAAAGAAACCAGCCCAAGGGAGATTGGACTGGTAAGGAGGTGGTTTCTATTAAAGAGATAATAGGAACACAACTAGTTATTAATCTTTAGGACTGAGATAGTAGTCCTTTTATTTGCTAATAGATGTGATCCATTTCTAATAATTTGAATTAAAGCGTGTGATTTTTATCACCGCCAGTGGAAAAAAATCATTTTTATGCACTATGCGGATTTCTGGTGTTGTTGTTTCCCGCTAAATTACGCATCAACAAAGCATATTCCAGATTAACATCATCCGGAACCGGCAAATAAACCACGTGCCCGTTACCCGGGGCTACTTCGGTAGGTTGGCCTTTGCTGGTTTCCATTGATTCAATAGTGAAATGGATGTTGCCCTGAGGGGTCATCATCTCCACACTATCACCAACAGAAAATTTATTTTTTACATCAACAGCGGCTAAACTATTACGTCGTTCACCGGTAAACTCACCAACAAATTGCTGACTGTCAGAAATAGAGTAGCCGTAATCATAATTTTGATGCTCATCGTGTACATGGCGACGCAGGAAACCTTCGGTATATCCCCGATGGGCCAATGACTCCAGTGTTGTCATCAGCGACTCATCAAATGGTTTACCTGCAACTGCATCATCAATAGCCCGGCGATAAACCTGAGCAGTACGCGCGCAGTAGTAGAACGATTTGGTGCGACCTTCAATTTTTAATGAATGAACGCCTAACTGGGTTAAACGCTCAACATGTTGAACAGCACGCAGATCTTTAGAGTTCATAATATAAGTGCCGTGTTCGTCTTCAAAGGCACTCATATACTCGCCCGGACGCAGTGCTTCTTCAATCATAAATACTTTATCGGTAGGGGCTCCGGCACCTAATGTAGGCTCAACGTTTTTTACCGGGATTGGCTCATGAATATGCACAATGTTACCTGTGTCATCTTCTTTGCCTTCTTCTACTTTGTATTCCCAGCGACAAGCGTTAGTACAGGTACCCTGATTAGGATCGCGTTTATTTATATAGCCAGAGAGCAGACAACGGCCAGAGTAAGCCATGCATAAAGCGCCATGCACAAAGGTTTCCAGTTCAATATCGGGTACCTGCTGGCGAATTTCTTCAATTTCTTCCAGCGACAGTTCGCGGGAAAGGATAACGCGGGTTAGCCCCATCTGTTTCCAGAATTTTACCGTCGCCCAGTTGACAGCGTTGGCCTGTACCGAAAGGTGAATATCAATATCAGGAAATGCTTCACGTACCATCATAATCAGGCCAGGATCGGACATGATCAATGCATCTGGTCCCATTTCTACCACGGGGGCCAGATCGCGAATAAAGGTTTTTAGCTTGGAGTTATGAGGAGCGATATTAACCACCACATAAAACTTTTTGCCAAGGGCATGGGCTTCATTAATACCTAAAGCCAGATTCTGATGATTGAATTCGTTGTTACGTACCCGCAGGCTGTAACGAGGCTGACCGGCATAAACTGCATCTGCGCCATAAGCAAAGGCGTAACGCATATTTTTAAGCGTACCGGCCGGAGAAAGTAATTCCGGTTTAAACATGTTGTTGGTCTCTTAGTCTGATCACAAGTCAGAGCCGCACCCTAAGGGTACAGCTTTGGGAAAATCCCAGGGCCGGAATTGTAGACCTGGTTGAGGGGAATGGCAACGCAGGAATATCCACTTATACCGTTTGTTTATCACCAATAAGTGTAAGTCGACCGCAACACAGTAGTTCGATCGACGACATAGGTCGGAAACAGCTCCAGTTCCTTACTGATAGATTTGGTACAGTCGTTGCGATCATTCCATTCCAGACAGTCGGTTTGTTTACTGCCAAGATAGTAGGGGGATACGGTAATTTCTATCATTCCACTGGCGCGTTGCTGCTGGTCATACAGATAACTGATATTCATAGTTGGGCTGATTAAGGCGAAAGGTTTATTGTCCGGTTGATAGAAGAAACGATATTCACCATTTACCGACTCATCACTGCCGCTTAACAGGCTGTAGGCCATACGAAATTTGTCATCAGTTTTATAGATACCGTCGGTAACGCCAGTTTCTGCTTTTTTCTCATCGCTACCAGAAATGTAATTATCCGTTGAGCTAACAATCAGTCCTTTATCATCCGTCTGATAATCAATTGCGCCTTCCCGGGCATAAAACAGCTTATTCATACCAAAAAGAGTGACATTGTAACTATTTCTCCAGCCCTGCTGAATTTTACTAATATCGTAGCTGGAATCAATACGAAAGCGCAGTTCATTGCGGGTCATTTGAGCATACATATCGGTTAACTGGCCACAGCGATCGTAATTAAATTTATAGTAAAAGGCAGAACGCGTGTTGTCGCTTTCAGTGACGGTTTCCACTACACGGGCGTGATTAAACTCAGGCATGCTTAACAGCGCCAGATGATTATTAACAATAATATCTTTGTTTATCGGGCAGCTTCCCGGGGTATCTGCATGGGCTACGGAAGCTAGCAAAGCTGGAATAACCAGAACCAAAGGGGAACTTTTAATAACTAAACTCATTAACCTGACAACTCCTGTTGTGTTATTCCATTTCTGCTTAGAAAGGTATAAATACCTGTTTTGTTACTCTTCCCAACGGTAGCCTAATCCATATACCGAACGAATAAAGACTTTTTCTGGCGCTAAGGTTTCCAGTTTACGGCGTAAATTCTTGATATGACTGTCTACAGTACGATCGGTTACTACACGATAATCATCGTAAAGATTATCTAACAGCGATTCCCGCGTCAGTACCTGGCCTGAATGGGATGACAGAGTTTTAAGCAACCGAAACTCAGCGGCGGTTAAATCAAGGCTGGTATTGTTATAACGAACCTGAAACTGTGATTCGTCTAATTGCAGTCCCAGCTCCGGCGAAGGTAGCTCTCTGGCGGGCAGATAACAGCGCCTTAAAATGGTTTTAACCCGAGCCACTACTTCTCGTGGGCTATAGGGCTTACAGATATAATCATCAGCGCCAATTTCCAGTCCGGACAGGCGGTCTATCTCTTCGGTTTTTGCTGTTACCATGACTACCGGAACATCAGAAAACGTACGGATCTCCCGGCACAGTGTAATGCCATCAACACCCGGCAGCATCAAGTCTAACAGGATCAGCGAAGGCGGGTATTGTTTCACCCAACTAATCACTTTCTGACCCTGAGTAATTAAATGTGTGCGATATCCGGCCGCCTGAAGATAATAAATTAATAACTGACCCAGTTTAGGCTCATCTTCTACAATCAATACTGGCGGCAAGTCATTACCGGTCAATAGGGTACTTTCTGTCATAGTTATGAGGATACCGTTTCTGTTACCAGCGGCAAGAGTAACTAATTTCCAGCCCGCCTAAAGCAGAATGGCTGGCGCTAATTTCTCCGCCGTGAGCATCAACAATATTCCAGCAGATGGACAGGCCGGGTCCGGAGCCGCCGCTGGCCCGGTTACGTGAAACTTCAGTACGATAAAAACGCTCGAAAATCTGACTCAGTTGCTCGTCGGTAACGCCGGGGGCAGAATCCTGCCAGTGTAATAGTATTGATTGTTTGGTTACTGTTGCGGAAATATGTAGCTGTCCCTGAGTATTGTCACTACTGGCATCAGTATAGCGCAGGCTGTTCTCTAATAAATTGTGAAATAGTTGCGATAAACGATCCGGATCGCCAAACACGATTGCGTTTGGCGGTAGTTCTGTTTCGATAGCTAATCCTTTATGACTGAAGCGGCTGTGATAGGCAGCAATCGCCTGTTCCAGTAAGGCTATCAGATTGAGATCGCTCTTCTTATAGGTTAGTGCCCCTAAATCGGATAATGAAAGCTGATGCAAATCATTAACTAATTTAGTCAAAGATCGCACTTCAGCCTGGAGTGAATGTAATGAAGTCGGCGTTAACTGGCGTACGCCGTCTTCCAGTGCCTCCAGTTCTCCCTGCAATACCGCTAATGGTGTACGCAGCTCATGAGAAACATCGGCAATAAATGCCCGTCGCATACGTTCGTTTTTTTCCAGAGTATTGGCCAGTTGGTTAAAGTCATTGGCCAAAATTCCCAACTCATCTTTACTGGTAATTGGAACCCGGGCAGAAAAGTCTCCGGCTGCCAACTGATGAGTACCGGTCACAAGGCGTTTTACTCGTGATAACAGGCTGCGGGAAACCAGCAGTGTAGTGACGGCAGCTAACAGGGTCGAAAGGGCAATCAGCATCCAACTGGTGCGATTCTGTTGTTTAGCAAAGTTGATGTCGGCACTGCGGGTAAGTTTTTCGCTGGGCATGCCGACAATCCAACCGATGGTTTTCCCATCCAGCGTAATGGCTTTACGGGTCGCATGACGTGGAACCGGATGAGAAGATCCTGCCAGCATATGGTTCTCGGTATCAAAGATCCAGAAAGGAACGCGCCATCCCTGAGGTGGTAGTGCCTGTTCGTCACTTTCATCATCATTTTGTTCTACCGCTCGTAGAAACTGATAGATGATTTTTTCATTGCGTTGAAGGAATTGCCAGTTGCCTTCATGGCGATAACGTTCGGCCAGAGCATTGCCCAATAAACTTAAGCGCTGCTCATTACTGGAGCGAATATAGTCGGTAAAACCACGTTAAACTCAGGCGAACTCCCCAGTGCATGGTAATCAGCACCAGCATGCAGGTGGCTAAAATAGCAAAGAACAGTTTTCCGGTGATCCCCATTTTCATTAGATTTGATTTCCGCTAGTTATCGGATTTATCCCGGTTTTTACCGGAGCCCAGCAAGACGTTTTTGGCACTGTCTTTGGGAACTCGGGCAAAAATCGCCGTTGGGATTAACATAATTAAACCAATGCACAGATAGGTATATAAGAACGCCTGTTGAACCTCAGGGCTACCAACTGCCACATGATGCATTGAGAAGACCCCCAGTAAAATCCCGGCGGTACTGACACCCAGGCTCATGGATAATTGCATAACCATCGACAGCAAACTGTTGCCGCTGCTGGCAAACTCATCGGGCAGATCTTTGAGCGTCAGGGTGTTCATAGTGGAAAAACGCACGGCATTAGTCACACCGAGCATAAATAGCAGGAATGGAATGACGATATACCATCCCAACATGCCTGCAATCGGAATCATTAACGTAATGGCCGGTAAGGCTAAGGTCGCAATACTCAGAACACCCCGATAACCATAGCGATTAACAATTTGTACCACCAGACGCTTAATACTCATACTGCCGATGATCATGGGAATCATCATTAAACCAGCATGAAATGGGGAAAAGCCTAAGCCGATTTGTAAATATAGCGGTGTCATAAAAGGCAACATTCCGCTGCCGATACGGGCGAATAAACTGCCGGTTAGTCCCAGAGAGAAGGTAGGGATTTTAAACATGGCTAAATTGAACAGCGGTGCTGTTGCCCGACGAGCATGCAACCAGTAAAGTCCAAGTGCGGCAACGCCACTGGTACACAACAATAGAATAGTTGCCGGTGCCAACCCTAAACCAGAATGACCATCCAGAGAAAGGGTAATAGTAGCCATACCAATGGCTAATAGAATAAAGCCAACCACATCAAAGGGGCGTGGCGGCATCTTGTAGTTAGGCATAATCATCAGCGTTGCCAGTACACCAATAATACCAACCGGAATATTAATCAGAAAAATCCAGTGCCAACTGGCGTACTCTACCAGAAAACCACCCAACGCAGGCCCCATTAATGGCCCTACCTGACCGGGTAAGGTAACAAAGGTCATAGCTGCCATATACTGTTCACGAGGAACAATTTTCATTACGGTTAACCGACCAACGGGCACCATCATGGCACCACCAATTCCTTGAATTACTCTGGCACGAACCAACTCCTGTAAGCTTTCTGACTGGGCACAAAGCAGGGAGCCTAAAGTAAAAAGCACAATGGCTGACAGAAATACGGGCTTAACGCCGATGCGATCGGCTAACCAGCCGCTGGCGGGTAGCCCTACGGCAACCGTCAGAATATAGGCAACGATTACTGATTGCATCTGTAGCGGACTTTCATTCAGACTAACAGCCATAGAGGGTAAGGCAGTATTTAAAATAGTGGTGTCCAGTGACTGCATAAAGAAACCCAGAGCCACAATCCACAGTTGCCAACGCACATTAGCAGTACTATTTTTCATTTGGTGTTGGCTCCTCCGGCCAGACTAATGTGGTGAGTGGATGATCAGTGACCGGTTGTCCCGGTGCCAGTTTTGATGCTGATGACGAACCACGGTTTTTATACCAAAGCCTTAAGCGATCAAAATAGAGATATATCACCGGTGTGGTATACAGTGTTAATAGCTGACTCATGACCAGCCCACCAACAATAGTAATGCCCAGAGGCTGTCGTAACTCTGCGCCATCGCCGCTACCGAGAACCAGCGGGACTGCACCAAAAATAGCGGCCAGAGTAGTCATCATAATGGGTCTGAAACGCAACAAGCAGGCCTGAAATATAGCCTCGCGAGGTGTCAGGTTACCTTGTCTTTCTGCGGTGAGCGCAAAATCCACCATCATAATGGCATTCTTCTTCACTAAACCAATTAACAACATCACACGATCAGGGCAATCAGGCTGAATGGCGTATCAAACAGCTCTAAAGCCAGTATAGCGCCAACCCCGGCAGATGGCAGGGTGGATAAAATGGTCAGTGGATGAATATAACTTTCATACAGTACACCCAACACGATATAGACAGTGACAATAGCCGCAATAATCAGAAAAATCTGTGATTGCAGCATTTCCTGAAATACCTGAGCAGTACCGGCAAATGATCCTCTGACCGTATTTGGAACCCCTAATGCGGTCATAGAACGTTCAATGGCAGTAGTGGCCTCGGATAATGAGTATCCCTCTGCCAGGTTAAACGAAACGGTGGACGCAGCTGATGGTTAACTGATAACGGCGCATTTGCCGGCATCCATTGGGCAAAGTAGGAAAGGGGAATCGGTTTGCCATCCTGATTGATGACAAACATCTTATCCAGAGCACTCTGGTCCTGGGCAAACTCGGGTGCGACTTCCATCACGACTTTATACTGGTTCAGTGGTTGGTAGATGGTAGAAATCTGTCGTTGTCCAAACGCATTATTCAACAGGGCATTGGCAGCAGAAACATCAATCCCTAATCGTGACATCGTTTCACGGTTATAGGTGATAGCAATTTCGGCCCCTTTGTCCTGTTGGTCAGAGTTTACATCAGCCAGTTCAGGCAGAGTGGCGAATGCAGTCCGAATTTTCGGCTCCCATTCGCGCAGGGTGCTCAGGTCATCAGACAGCAAAGCATATTGATAACCAGCGTTAGATTGACGCCCTCCGGCTCTGACATCCTGAACCGCCATCAGAAATAAACTGGCTCCTGGTTCCTGAGACAGTTTACCTCTCAGACGGTTTATCACTTGTTGGGCGGTATCTTTACGCTCAGAGAGTGGTTTTAGCGAGATAAACATTGAGCCACTATTGGTGCGTGAACCACCGGTGAATCCGGTCACGTTATCCACATCCCGATCGCTACTGACGATTTTCATCAGTACTTCCATTTTCTTTTTCATTGCTTGAAAAGAGATGCTTTGGTCAGCCTGCACAAATCCCATCAATCGACCGGTATCCTGCTCAGGGAAGAAGGTTTTTGGGACATTTATATACAGCCAAACGTTGAGCACAATAGTGCTAAGAAAGATCACAAATACAAACCGGGAGTGATCCAGCGTCCAGCTGAGAGTACGGGCATAGCCTTGTTGCAGAGTAACAATAATGCGGCCAAACCCTTGTGATGAACGTGGACGTTCCTGTTTTTTAGCACGTAACAGGCGGGCACACATCATGGGTGTTAGGGTAAGGGAAACAACCAGTGAAATCCCAATAGCCACCGACAGTGAAATAGCAAATTCACTAAATAAACGACCGGGCAGGCCACTCATAAATAACAGAGGAATGAACACCGCTACCAGAGAAAGGCTCATCGAGAGAACGGTAAAACCAACTTCACTAACGCCTTTCAGTGCGGCATCGAAAGGTTTTAGTCCCGCTTCAATATGGCGGGCAATGTTTTCCAACACCACAATAGCATCATCTACCACAAAACCAGTGGCAATGGTTAAGGCCATGAGTGACAGGTTATTCAGGCTAAAGCCGAGCATATACATGGCGGCACAGGTACCAATCAGTGAAACCGGTACAGCGACCGCCGGGATCAGTGTGGCACGGCCAGAACGCAAAAACAGGAACACTACCAGAATCACCAGCGCAATAGCGATGATTAATGCCCGTTCAACCTCCACCAGCGAAGCTCGGATAGTGGGTGAGCGATCCTGAGCAATGGCCAAATTAATCGAAGCAGGAATATAGGATTGCAGTTCAGGCATCTCGGCACGAATGCGGTCTACCGTATCAATAATATTGGCATCAGCGGAACGCCGAATCATGATCAAAATAGCCGGAACACCATTTGCCATACCGGCATTACGAATATCTTGTACCGAGTCGGTGATAGTGGCTACATCCTGCAGCCTGACCGCAGACTGATTATTGTAATGAATAATAATCGGCTTATATTGGTCAGCGGTTTTAATCTCATCATTGGTTTGAACCTGCCAGTTTTGATCGTCTGCCTTAAGAAAACCCTGGGGTTTGCGAACGTTAGCCTGACTAATGGCAGTTCTGACATCGTCTAACGAAACGCCCTGATTAAATAACGCCTGGGGGTTAAGTTGTACTCGTACGGCAGGTAAAGAACTACCACCAACAGAAACATCACCAACACCTTCCAATTGAGAGATCTTTTGTGCCAATTGGGTAGAGGCATAATCATACAGTTCACCCTGACTATAAACGTCGGAAGTTAATGTCAGAATCATAATTGGCGCGTCAGAGGGGTTGGCTTTCCGATAGGTAGGTCTTGATGGCATGCCACTGGGCAGCAAATTATGTGCTGCGTTAATGGCCGCCTGAACATCACGGGCAGCTCCATTGATATCCCGGTCCATATCAAATTGCAGAATAATCCGGGTACTGCCCAGCGAACTGGTTGATGTCATTTCATTTACGCCGGCAATAGCGCCCAGCGAGCGCTCCAGCGGGGTAGCAATAGATGATGCCATGGTTTCGGGTGATGCCCCCGGTAGTGATGCACTAACGGAAATCACTGGAAAATCAATTTTAGGCAGAGGTGATACCGGCAATAACCTAAAACCAAGAATACCGCTGAGAATAATGCCCAACGTCAGCAAAATGGTGGCTACCGGACGGTTAATAAACAGGGCATAGAACTTCATATCACACACCGTCCTGAGAGGTTTCAGTTGGTTGTGTCATTACCGGCTTATGACGACTCAAACGGTCAAACATCAGATAGATAACCGGAGTGGTAAATAGAGTTAGTACCTGACTGACCAGCAGACCCCCAACCATACAAATTCCCAGTGGGTGGCGCAGCTCGGCACCAATACCTGTACTGAGCATCAGTGGTAAGGCACCGAGTAAGGCTGCCATAGTGGTCATCAGAATAGGGCGAAAACGCAGTAAACAGGCCTGATAAATGGCATCATAAGGTGTTTTTCCCTGCTCACGTTCCGCCGCTAAGGCAAAATCGATCATCATGATGGCGTTCTTCTTCACAATACCGATAAGCAGGATGATGCCGATAATCGCAATAATATCCAGCTCCTGACCAGAAAGCATCAGTGCCAGTAAGGCTCCAACACCCGCGCTGGGTAAGGTAGAGAGGATGGTTACCGGATGAATAAAGCTCTCATACAGTACCCCAAGTACAATATACATGGTGACAATCGCCGCCAGAATTAACCACAGAGTACTACTCAACGAGGCCTGAAAAGCCAGAGTAGCCCCTTGGAACTGAGTGGTAATGTCGCTAGGGAAATTCAGATCCTGTTCAGCCTGAGTAATCGCTTTAGTTGCCTCACCTAATGAGACGCCTGCCGGTAAGTTAAATGAAACCGTGGCCGAAGGAAATTGAGCGATACGGTTAACCGATAGCGGTCCAAGTCGTTGCTCAATGGTGGCAATATTGGTTAAACGAATTGACTGACCGCTGCCATTTTTCAGGTAAATATCGTCAAAGGCGTTCAATACCTGTTGTTTATCAACTTGCTGTTCCAGCACCACCCGATACTGATTGGCCTGGGTATAGATAGTGGAGATCAACCGCTGACCAAAGGCGTTATACAGCGCATTATCAATGCTGCTCATATTTATGCCTAAACGGCTGGCTTCATCGCGATTAACATTCACATAAGCCACTAATCCCTGATCTTGCCAGTCGCTGCTGACATCCGTTAGTTCCGGCAGTTGTTTCAAACGCTCCAGTAATTTAGGCACCCATAAAGTAAGTTGATCCAATGACATGGTTTGCAGTGTAACTGATACTGAGTAAGGCTTACCCGATCTTCAATAGTTAAGTCTTGTACCGGTTGCAGATAGAGAGTGATTCCCGGAACGGCTTGTACGCTATGTTGGAGACGTTCGATAATTTTAGGTGCACGATCATCACGTTGGCTTAATGGCTTCAGATTAATTTGCAGTCGTCCATTATTCAGAGTGGCATTACTGCCATCAATACCAATAAATGAAGAGACGCTTTCTATTGCCGGGTCCTGTAGTAGAATTTTAGTGACGGCCTGCTGGCGTTCAGACATGGCTGAAAATGAGATAGATTGCGGTGCTACCAAAGTTCCCTGAATCAGGCCATTGTCCTGTAGTGGAAAGAAGCCTTTAGGAATAAACAAATAGAGCAATACGGTAAGGCCCAGAGTACCCACCGCCACAGCCAGAGTAGTCCACTGATGTTTTAATACCACAGTCAGATAGCGCCCATAACCAGCGATAACTCGTTCAAAAAAACGCTCACAGGCCAGAGAGAAACGGTTTTGTTTACGCAGAGATTCATGATTCAGTAGCCGGGCACACATCATTGGTGTGAGAGTCAGAGAGACCACGCCAGAGATCAGAATCGCAATGGTCAGGGTCAGAGCAAACTCATGGAATAAGCGACCAACCACATCCCCCATAAACAACAGAGGAATGAGTACTGCCACCAGAGAAATGGTCAGTGAGATTATAGTAAAGCCAATTTCTCCAGCACCTTTCAGTGCCGCATTTAATGGTTTTTCTCCCTGTTCGATATAACGGGAGATGTTCTCTATGACCACGATCGCATCATCCACCACAAAACCGGCGGCAATTATCATTGCCATTAATGTCAGGTTATTGATGGAGAAACCGAGAAAATACATGGCGGCAAAGGTGCCGATTAATGACAGGGGCACCGCAACGCTAGGGATAATGGTGGCAGGAACATTACGCAGAAACAGATAAATCACCATCACTACCAGTATTACCGCCAGCAACAGTTCAAATTGCACATCGTTAATTGAGGTACGAATGGTAACGGTACGATCGGTGAGTATTTGAACTTTTACCGAGGCGGGCAGACTTTCAGTGAGTTGGGGCAATACATCACGGATTTCATCGGCGGTGGTAATAACATTAGCACCAGGCTGGCGCTGGATATTTAAAATAATGGCCTGTTTTTGATTGGCCCAGGCGGCTAACTGAGTATTTTCTGCACCTTCTTCAACATTCGCTATGTCCTGCAAGCGAACGGGTGCGCCATCTTTATAGAATACAATCAGCTGGCGATAATCTTGTAACGATTTCATCTGGTCGTTGGCTGATAAGGTGGCGGAACGTGTCGGGCCGTCGAGGTTACCTTTAGCGGTATTGACGTTGGCACCGGTAATGGCTGTGCGTACTGTTTCGCTATCCAGACCGTAAGCAGCAACGGCTTGAGAGTTAAGGATAACTCGTACCGCCGGGCGTTCACCGCCGGATAAACTAACTAGGCCAACGCCGGAAACCTGAGAAATCTTCTGAGCCACGCGGGTTTCTATCATATCCCGCACCTGACTCATCGGTAAGCCATCAGAAGTGACGGCCAGAGTCAGAATGGGTGCATCAGCAGGGTTGACCTTACTGTAAATAGGGGGATAGGGTAAATCATTTGGCAGCAGGTTAGTTGCTGCATTAATTGCCGCCTGAACTTCCTGTTCTGCAACATCCAAGTCCAGATCGAGCTGAAACTGCAAGGTAATAACCGAAGCGCCGCCGGAGCTTTGAGAAGACATCTGCTTCAGGCCGGACATCTGACCCAACTGCTGTTCCAGCGGTGCTGTAATCGCCGACGTAGTCACATCGGGGCTGGCACCCGGATAGAGCGTGACTACCTGAATAGTTGGGTAGTCAACTTCTGGTAATGCAGAAACCGGCAGTGATTTATAACCCAGAATCCCGGCTAACAGCAGAGCAATCATCAGCAGCGTTGTCGCTACCGGACGCAGAATAAACTGGCGGGATGGGCCGCCACCTGAAATCATTTCATCAGGGTTATGTTCAGGGCGGTCGCTCATTTTGCATCCTGCGGCTGGCGAGGCACTTTAGTCTGAGGGACTGACAGGGATTGCGGGGTGACTACTTCAACCTGCATATCCTGTTTCAGGCGGTCAACACCATCGGTAACCACTCGTTGCCCGGTCTCTATGCCTTGGGTAACCACTACACTTTCGCCACTGCGTAATCCGACCGTGACGGCTTGTTTACTGACTTTATTGTCGCTATCAATCATCCAGACAAAGTTTTCATTATTACCGGTTTGAATGGCAGCAGCAGGGATGACGATGGCGTTATCCAGTGTATCAACCTTAATTTTGGCGTTAACAAACTGATTTGGGAACAGTTGATTATCCTGATTGGTAAAGCGAGCTTTTAATTTGATGGTGCCGGTAGCAGTATCAATTTGGTTATCCAGACTGAGTAAGGTGCCGGTAGTTATCAGCTGTTTATTACCTCGATCCCAGGCTTCTACCGACAGGCTTTTACCCTGATTGTAGGCAGGTAAAATGGCTCTCAGATCGGTTTCCGGTAAAGCGAACAACACATCAATCGGATGGGTTTGGGTAATAACCACCAAACCGGTACTGTCACCGCTGGAAACATAGTTACCCACATCAACCAGTTTCAGGCCAACCCGACCAGAAATAGGGGCAGTGACTTTACTGTATGTTAATTGCAGATTAGCACTGTCAACCGCGCCTTGTGCAGCTTTCAAACTCCCTTCACTTTGCTTAACCAGCGCTTGCTACGTATCTAACTGTTGTTGTGAAACCATATTGGTTTTAATTAGCTTTTGATAACGAGACAAATCACGTTTGGCATTGCTCAGGGTGGCTTGCATATTCAACAGTTGGCCTTCTGCCTGAGTTAGCTGTACCTGATAAGGACGCGGATCAATTTCAACCAGTAGATCACCGGCATTCACTTCCTGACCTTCGGTAAAATGTATTGCCATAATCTGGCCATCCACCCGATTGCGTACCGTAACGGTATTGGCGGCGGTAACTGTTCCGAGTCCACTAAGGTAGCGAGGAATATTTTGTACATCCGCGGTGGCAACTTGCACTGGCGGTAGCGGCATATTACGCCGTCCACCACTGGCAGGTTGGGATGATTTGGTTGCACCCGGAGCCTGACTGGTATTACTGTTATGCCAAAACAGCCAGGCTCCGATAACAAGAATCGCGATAGCAATGAGCGGTAGTGGGCGTAATAAACGCTTAGATTGCAGTGTCATAGTTAGAGGCTCACTTAAACAGCTCAATGGTGGAGCTATTACTCTGAATTAGTTGAGAATACTGTAATTTTATCAGTATAACTGGTTCAGAGAAAAAAATGATGAAGGAAATATGGAAGTTCGGTAATGAAGCGTAAGCCGGATGTCTGTTTTATGTAATGAAAAACCAGGACAGAATCCAGCTTAGCTATAGCAGCCACAGATGGTGTTATTCACACAAGAAATAGGGCAAGGTTCCGCTGGAGAACAGGCGTTTTCCACTATTCATACGGATAATCACCAAATGGGTCGATTCATGTTGTTCGGTACTGAAGCGATAGAGATAACGTTCTCCCAGCGCTTTAGGCAAGTTATCCGTATTTTCTAAAGAAACTTGAGTAGTGTTCAAAACGTAATTATTAGTTTTATTGTAGGTGTAATCAAACTGTACTTTGCGATTGATGGTGTAATTGCTGCCATCCACCAGTAAATTTCCCATAATGATGTTGTAACCTTTCCCGTCACCATCAAAATGAAATCTCATTTCAGAGGTTAGTACGGCTTCTTTTTCTTTGTTAATTTTTTCAAATAGATAGGTAGTGTTTGCCGAACAGGTGAATTTATTGTTGCTACTGGCATAAAACAGATATAAACCAACCGCCAGTAAGGCTGTAACAATTAGTGTGGCAATCACCGAAAATTTAATATTGTTCATTTCACTTTTACCACATAGAAATTGAAGCAAGAGGCATTAGATTTATCCGGATCGCTGTCGCAGACCTGAATTGACTCCCGGCGATCGTCGGCAGGAAGGCTAAAATAGACGTTTTTAGGACTGTCGCAGGCGATAGCAAATTCATCTAACCGCTTTTTCAAATTGGCTAAGTCAGTAGCTTTTTGATTGTGAATGAAAATATCACATTTCTGGTATTTTTCCTGATGATGGTAATCAGCAAAATAGCCCGGCTTGCTGGTAAACATATCTAAAGCAAAATAGAACACAAAAATAAACAGGGCGGCAACCAACGCAATTCGGGTGTAATACCACACAAAACGGCTTTTTGGTTGCGACGCAGGGGATGAATCATTGTTGCCATTGACTGTGGCAGAATTGACCAATGACTTTTTGGCAATATACGGTTTTTTCTTTGCTGTCATCACTGAAGGTTCGTTAGCTGGTGATAACTTTTAGCTCTACATCAGTGGATAGCTGTACACCATATGAGTAAGTGGTCAGTATGGGTTCAAACTCACCTAATTGATGAAAGGCTTGAGTAATATCACTCAGTTCAGAGACAACGTCTTTAGCCGTATTTATAACGTTTTCAGATTGTTGAATTTCACTGGTTAGCTGTTCAAAAGGAACAATCTGGTAGCCACTGTCAATCAAACGCAGAAATAATCGTTTAGCATTACTACTGAGCGTGCTCAACTTCCGCGGATCGTCAAGTCGACTTAATCCACCGGTAAAAGTGTTAAACATCACTCGGTCATTAATAATATAGTTATGCAAACGTTCCCTCCGGGCACTTATTTCTCAATGGTTTTTAATCTGAGATTTGGCGCATTTTACACATTAATTCACCAGATTAAAGAGAAATAATAGTGTTACATAAAGTAGGGTTATTTCATCTGAAACAGCTAATTGTTATTTATCATACTAATAGAGATGATAACTCACCTCTATTAGCATTATCTTTTGTTTTTTAAACAATATTATTCACTGTGCTCACCACCCAATGCTTCAATTAGCTCTTCAATCAGTTGGGCAACTTCACCGGTCATCAGGGTGAAATCTGCATCAAAGCGTGCAGCATAATCTTCTTTATCGATATCCTGATTTTGTTCGCGAATAGTTTCAGTAAATTTGATTCGTTTCAAACTGCCATCATCGGCAATCACAAACTGAATACGTTCACGCCATTCCAGTGCCAGTTTGGTAACCAGTTTGCCCGCTTCAATATGCACTGCAATTTCATCACTGACCAGTTCCTGAGCCTTACAGCGAATAACGCCACCGCCTTCAAGAATTGCTTTCAGTTCAGCTTCATCCTGCAGCACAAATCCTGCTGGTGCATTGCCAGAACGAACCCATTCAGTGAGTGTCAGTTCAATAGGACTTTCCAGCGTTAAAGGTACTACTGGTAATGAACCTAAGCTTTTACGCAGCAGGGCCAGAGTATCTTCAGCGCGTTTGGCACTGGCGGCATCAACAATAATCAAACCGTTAACCGTATCAATCCACAGGCTGGTTTGATTAAAACGGCTAAATGCACGGGGTAACAGACTGTGCAGCACTTCGTCTTTTAACGCATCTTTTTCAGTCTTTTTTAGTTTTCTATGTTGTTCGGCTTCTAACTGTTCAATTTTTGCCTGTAGGGCCTGTTTGATCACCGGAGAGGGTAGAATTTTCTCTTCCTTGCGGGCAACAATTAGAATTTGATTGCCTGAGGCGTGAGTTAAGGCATCACTGTGTGATCCTAAAGGAGAGACCCAGCCTGTTTTTGCCATATCCTGGCTACCACAAGGTGTAAATGTTAATGGCTTCAGCTGCTTTTCCATCTCGTCAGCAGACAGATGGGTTTCGCGACTGAGGCGATAAATCATTAAATTCTTAAACCACAACATAGTTATTTCCATTAAAAAGAGCTGAGCTCTGTATAAACATAGCCGTCATCATAACCAATCGCAAAGCCTCTTGCTGTGATTTTGGCTAATGAAACTTATGAAATAATTAGATAATGCTATTCTTTGAACCGATCATCCAATTTACTGATACCTAATCCATTCACTTTACGAACCCGAATTTGTACCGGGATACGTTCTTTCATGGCGTCAATATGGCTGATAACCCCAATGATTTTACCGCTGGCATTCAGGTTATCTAAGGCATCCAATGCAATATCCAGCGTCTCAGCGTCCAGAGTGCCGAAACCCTCATCAAGAAACAGAGAGTCAATACTGGTTTTGTGACTAACCAGATCGGACAACGCCAGCGCCAGCGCCAGACTCACCAGAAAACTCTCTCCACCGGACAGGGTACGAGTATCCCGTAGATTATCGGCCTGCCAGGTATCGACCACCTGTAACTCAAGAGCGCCGCTCTCTTTACGCTGTAACAGATAGCGACCATGTAACCGATTTAGCTGTTGATTAGCCAGGTAGACTAAATGATCCAGCGTGAGGCCCTGAGCAAATTTACGGAACTTTGCACCATCACTGGAGCCGATTAGATTATTCAGATAGGCCCAATCATCAACCTGCTGTTGATGTTGTGCAATACGCTCTACCAATGACTGCTGATTGGTGCGGCTTTGTCGGTCATTTTCCAACTGTTGGCGGATTTCTCCCTGACGGATACCGTTAGCTTTACTCTCTGCTGCCAGTTGCGTTATCTGTAAGCTGAGATCTGCAATATTACTCACATCGGTTAGGGTTTCTGGCCGTTGAGCCTGATGCTGTTGCCGCTGTTTGTTCGCTTGATTAAACAGGGTTTGTGCCTGATGCAGTGCGTTAGTGACGGTCTCTTTAAGTTCACTAAGCTGCTGGTGTAATTCCGGAGATAACAGAGCATCCAGGAAATCGGCCTGAAGGCTGAATGGGCTTTGTTGTAACGCGGTATTAAATTCATGCTCTGCACTGTCAGTTTTTTGTTGAAGTTGCTGTTGTTGAGATAACAGGGCGGAAAGCTGTCCGCTGAGCGTCGTCTGTCTGTCGTTAAGCTGCTGCCAAACGTTTCTGCTATCGGTTACCGTCAGTTCAAGAGTTTGCTGTTGTTGCTGAAGTTGCAACATGACAGCATCGGTTTGTTTATCCCCGAATAGCTGATAGCGCTGTTGTTTGAGTTGTTCTGCCTCACGTTGACAGGTTGTAAGTTGTGTCTGGTTTTCTACCGTTTGGATATTCAGACTTTCTAACCGGGTTGTCAGTGTCGCTATCTGAGTATTCAGAGTAATTAACTGTTGCTCCAGCGTTTTTTGAGCGTTGAGGTGGCTTTGCCACTGTTGCCATTCATTTTTACGCGCGTTATACCAGCCGTCATACTGTTCTGGTTGTGGCAAGGTTAGTTCATAGTGAGTCAGCGCCGTTTGTAGTTGTTCTGACAGCGTTTGATAATCTTGTTGTAGTGATAATAGGGCCTGCCCGGAAAGCTGCTGTTGCTGAGTTTTGTTCAAAACATCTTGAGCCAGTAGCGTTACCCGCTGTTGTGCTTCCTGAGTTGCATTATGCTGTTTATTGAGAAGCTCTTTTTCTTGCAACCATTGTTGCTCGGCCAGTTCAAGTTGGTTTATCTGTTGCTGTAACTGTCTCTCTTGTTGGCGAACGCTTTCCAGATAAGATTCAAATTGCTCTGTCCCGGTAAGTGACAGGTTGATATCCAATTGTTTGCAGTGTTGTTGCCATTGCTGGCTGATGTCGTCCAGCTCCAGACTCAGATTATTCATCTCTTTGGTCAGTTGGTTTTGCCGATCGCTATGCAGAGCTATTTTGCTTTTTAACTCAATTCCTGCATCGTGTAATTGCTGAAACTCGGTTTTTAACTGATTCAGGCGCTGCTGAGTGTCCGAGGTTTTCAATGCAGTATTTTCACCCACTAATGGATGCTGGGTCGAACCACATAGCGGGCAGGGTGAACCGGGTTGCAATAGCGCTCTTTCTTGCTCAAAACGGCTAATTATCAGCTCTTGCTCGGCCAGTTTTTCTACGTTGGTCAAATGGACTTTTTTATCGCTATATTGCTGACGTTTGGTAACTAAATCTCTATCGAGCTGTTTAATCACCGTCGTGAGTTCATTTAGCTGGCTGGACCTGGCCTGATGCTGCTTAGTCACCTGTTGATAACGCTGAAACAGCAGGGAAAGTGACTGTTGTCGATCTCTGGTTTGGGCAAGATTATGCTGTTGTTGTTTTAGTCCATTTAAGTCGTGCAGGGCGCGCAATTGTTGGAAGGCGGCATCATGCTTATCAAAGCTCTGTTGCAATTGTTGCAGCTGTGTCTGATGTTGTTTTTGTGACAATGTAACTTCAGTCAGCTGTTGATTGAGCCGATCGATCTCTTTTTGTTTAAGTTCTGCTGATTGCCGGGCGTTCTGTAACTCGCTATTAATACGGGTGAGCTGATTTAGTTGCTGCTGCCACAGAGGGAGGTTTTCCCCCCAATATTGATGGTGCGAGTGATGTTGGAAATAGTCATTTAGCTCCTGCTGACGACTGAGTAGCTGAAGCTGTTGTTTTAAGCTTGCATCATGTTCGCTTTGCTGTAGTTGTAATTGTTGAACAAGGTTGGTTCGAATTAATTCAAGTTGAGTTAATTGACTGACCTTATTTCCAATCTGTAAATCCAACGGCATGACTTGGGTATTAATCAGAGTGCGGGTTAACTCATGCTGTTTAAGTTGCGATGCATGCTGCTGTTCTGCCTGTTCACGCGCCCGTAAAGCAACAGCGATCTGTTGTTTGAGTTCGGTTTCGGCCTGAGTAATGCGCGCTATTTCCTGCTGGTTATCTTGTTGTTCCTGACGCAAACGCATCAGATTAGTATGCAGGGGGCGCAGTTTTTCAGCCGGTTCACTTCGCTGTAATTTTTCAAGTTGGGGCTGTTGCTGTTGCCAATTTTGCTGAGCCAGAGTTAATTGTTGCTGGCACTGTGATTCCTGACGTAGATATTCATCTTGTTTTTCCAGCCATTGCCTGTCTGCCAGCAGGCGTTCAGTTTGCTGGGTTAGTAATTTCTCCTGAGATTGCAGTTGCCGGGCCTGTTGGGTTAGCTCCTGAGTTTGCTCTTCTGACAGCAACTGTACACTACCTAACAAAGTATGCAGGGTATCCAGCTGATTTTTAGCCTCTTTGTGGGATAGAAAAACTTGCTCAGAGATGTGACCATAAATCTCTGTGCCGGTAAGCTCTTCCAGCAATTCAGCACGCTCATTCGGTTCTGCATTAAGAAAAGCGGCGAACTCACCCTGCGATAACATCATGGACTTGGTGAAACGGCTAAAGTCTAAACCGGTGATCTGGGCAGTAAGGTCGAGTTTATCGCGAATTTTATCGGTAATAATTTTGCCATCGCGTATATAGGCCAGTTCAACCTTAGGGGTTTGCAGATTACCATCCGGGCTGCCTTTTGCCCGGCGTTGGCTCCAGAATGCCCGATAGCCAATGCCTTGAACTTCAAACTCTACCTCAGCCAGCGACTCAGCTGTGTGATGAGTCATCAGTTCATTTTGAGTTGGCGTTACATTCAGGCGAGGTGTTTTATGATAAAGCGCCAGACAAATGGCATCCAGCAGGGTGGTTTTACCGGCCCCGGTAGCGCCGGTAATGGCAAACAGAGCGTTATCGCAAAAGGGTTCTTGAGTGAAGTCGATTTTCCACTCGTCTTTCAGCGAGTTAATATTTTTAAGTCGCAGGCTAAGGATACGCATCAGACGGCTCCTCCATCAACGGGCTGTTCAGTCTGTTGTTCCATTTCCTCTACCAGCGAATGAAACAGCTGACGCACTCGTTGATGTTGCTGCCGGGTGCTTTGATTATCGTCATCATCCTGTACCAGTCTGCGTTCAAATACTTCGTTTACCGTCAGCTCTGACAGCGTCTCTTTTTCCTGGCGCTGAATGGCTTGCTGAGTGAGGGCCTTACTGCGACGCAGTAATATCACCTCGACCGGTAATTGTTCTGCCATTTGCTGTATTTGTCGCTGAAGGTCATTCAGGTAAAGGCGAGAATCCACTTCAATATCCAACCAAACGGTTTTCTGTTGTTGCCGATCGCGAAAACCTTCCAGTGCCGATTTGATTTGTTCAATGTCGCCTTTAATCAGTTGCATTGGCTGAAATTGCGGTACGGTAAGTAATGTAATTTGCGGCTCTGCCGGAGAGGAAAAATCTACCATCACTACGCTTTTTTCCTGGCCGCTTTCATCAAAGCTTAAGGGAATCGGGGAACCGGAATAACGAATATATTCTGATTTGGCGACTTTCTGTGGGCGGTGAATATGCCCCAAAGCAATATAGTCTGCCGGGGGAAATGCCTGCGCGGGAAATGCATCCAGCGTACCGATATAGATTTCACGAACAGAGTCGGAGGTGGATGCGCCAACGGTGGTTAAATGCCCGGTAACAATAATCGGTAAATGTCTGGCGTATTGTTGCTGCTTTTCTTTTGCCAGTTGGTATATCTGCTGGTAGTGCTGGCTGATTGCTTCCAGCAAAGCCTGTTGTTTTTCACTACCCGATTGGCCCGCCTGGCTGGAGAGTACATCTCTGGCTCGAATAAAGGGAATTGCACACACCAATGCACCAGGCTCGCCCTGAGCGTTATTCAAAACGATAAGCTGCTGTTCAGGCTGTTGTGCAACGCTGGCGATGACCTGAGTATTGAGGTAGGTCAGTAGTTCCCGGGATTCATTCAACATCGCAACAGAGTCATGATTTCCACCCAATACCACTAACTGACAGCCGGTTGGTTGCAGTCCCACAATAAACTGATTATAGAGTTCCCGGGCATAGCTGGGAGGAGAGGTAGTATCAAAAACATCACCCGCGACAATAATGGCATCAACCTGATGCTCTGCGACTTTTTCGGTTAACCAGCGCAAAAATTCTGCATGTTCAGCCGCTCGGCTTTTGGTAAAAAAGTATTGTCCAAGATGCCAGTCAGATGTGTGAATAATGCGCATGAATCCTCTCTGTCAAAAAATAGCCATATGGTGCGCTATGGTTATTGGGGATTATACGCAGCAGAGATGGTCAGCACTACCTTAGTGGACGCTTCTATTAACAGAAAACGTTGTTAACGTAATAAAAGTGTCATATATCTGTAGCATAATGCCAATGCACTATAATCCAGTGTACTTTAGGTTGCAGATGTATTGACAAGATTTCTGGTGTTTCTGCAACTCAAATTATTAGGGTATATAATCATTCAACTCGCATTGTGTTGAGAAAAAACAACAAAGAGCAGAGCCCGCATGATAAAACGCATACTGGTGGTTGAGGATGAAGCACCTATACGGGAAATGATTTCTCTTGTTCTTGAACAACATGGCTATCAGGCCATCGAAGCTGCGGATTTTACCGCGGCGCAATCTTTACTTATTGAACCTTTTCCCGATCTGATCTTACTGGATTGGATGTTGCCGGGCGGATCCGGCATTCAACTGATTAAATATCTGAAACGCGACCCTCTGATGAAAGCCATTCCGGTGGTGATGTTAACTGCCCGGGGAGAAGAGGAAGACCGTGTACAAGGGCTGGAGTCCGGGGCGGATGACTATGTCACTAAACCTTTTTCTCCTAAAGAACTTCTGGCGCGCATTAAAGCTGTGATGCGCCGAACGTCACCTATGACCGAACATGAATCTTTAGTATTTGATGGCTTAACCCTGGACCCATCATCCCATCGGGTTATGGCAGACGATAAGCCACTGGATATGGGACCTACGGAATACAAACTGCTGCATTTCTTTATGAGCCATCCTGAGCGGGTTTATAGCCGTGAGCAACTGCTTAATCAGGTATGGGGTACTAATGTGTATGTTGAAGATCGAACCGTTGACGTATTTATTCGTCGCTTGCGTAAGACGCTGGAAGACAGCGGTTATGACAAGATGCTGCAAACCGTACGCGGTTCAGGCTATCGTTTTTCAACTCGTTTTTAAGTTAACTGGTTAGGGACTCGCCTGTGCTAGAACGCCTGTCGTGGAAGAGAATTGTCATTGAGCTGTTGCTGTTTTGCCTTCCGGCATTGCTGTTAAGCATTTTTATTGGTCATCTGACGCTGTTACTGCTGATTTCGGCACTCTGTGCCTTGTTGTGGCATTTTTATAATCTGCTGAAGTTATCTCACTGGTTATGGTTGGATCGCAGCATTATGCCTCCACCAGGTCGGGGAAGTTGGGAACCGTTATTCTACGGCCTGTATCAAATGCAGCACCGTAACCGCCAGCGCCGTCGTGAGCTGGCTTCACTGATTAAACGTTTTCGTAGCGGTGCCGAATCGCTACCTGATGCCGTGGTATTGAGTACCGAAAGCGGACATATTTTTTGGTGTAATAAACTGGCTCAACAAATGTTAGGGTTTCGCTGGCCGGAAGATAACGGCCAGCATATTCTTAACTTGATTCGTTATCCGCAATTTACCGAGTTTATTAAACGCAAACAATTTGATGAACCACTAACGTTAAAATTCAATAAAGGTAGCTATATTGAATTTAGAGTAATGCCTTATGACGAAGGGCATATGCTGATCTCCGCTCGTGATATATCACAAATCAGGCAATTGGAAGAGGTTCGTCGTAAATTCTTCACTAACGTCAGTCATGAGTTGAAAACGCCGCTTACCGTGTTGCAGGGCTATATTGAAATGCTGGGAGATGACGATACCCGTCCGGAGATTCGCCATAAAGCGTTGACCAGTATGAAGGGCCAAACGGAGCGCATGAGCAGTCTGGTTAATCAATTACTGACGTTATCGCGTATTGAAGCCGCTCCTCGCTATGCGTTAAATGAAAAGATTAACGTGCCTGTTCTATTGGATAATCTTGCGCGTGAAGCCAATATTTTAAGTAACGGCGAACATCAGCTTCATTTTGATGTTGATACCAAATTGCAGGTGTTAGGTAATCAGGAACAGCTTTACAGCGCAATGTCCAATCTGGTGTATAACGCTATCAATCATACGCCGTCCGGAACGGATATTTATGTCAGTTGGGCATTAACGCCTCGCGGCGCTCAGTTTAGTGTGAAAGATAATGGGCCAGGCATTGAGCAACAGCATATAGCCCATCTGACCGAGCGTTTTTATCGTGTTGACCCATCGCGTTCCAGTCTGACCGGAGGCAGCGGCTTGGGACTGGCGATAGTTAAGCATGTGTTGAATCACCATGATTCCCAGTTGAGTATTGAAAGTCAGTTGGGGGTAGGCAGTGAGTTCAGATTTGTGTTGCCGGGAAGGTTGGTGGTGGGTAATTAGTTGTTTTGGCGTTTAATTAGATAACAGGCCTGTTTTAACAGGCCTTTATGAACGAAAGTTAATCGACGGGAGGGACGGGTGTTGGGGTCGACTTGGCGTAAGCCAACGAAGTGCCCCTAACCCGGCCAGGCCCGACGCACTCTGCTCCTGAGTACAAACGCCCATCCGTCCGGGCACCATGCCAATATAGGTATATAGCCTTTACGGACGGAATATCCTCTGAAGTTAATACTGTATTTGCTTTACTATTTAGTCGCCGCCTTCATCCCCTTAACAAACTCCGCCAGTTTCTCCAGCATAATCTTCGGCTGTTGATGGCTTTGTTCGATAATCTTCACAATGGCTGAGCCAGAAATGGCTCCTGCGGCTCCACTGGTGAGAGCCGCTTTTACCTGTGAAGGTTCTGAGATGCCAAAACCCTGAATCGATGGTGCTGCGTTGTACTCTTTCAGTTTAGCAACCAAATGCTCTAATGGCAGATGTGCTTTGTTCTCGGCACCGGTCACGCCAGCACGTGAGAGCAGGTAGGTATAACCACGACCATGAGTAGCAATTTGGCGTAATAGCTCGTCATTCGCGTTAGGTGGGCAGATAAATATTGGCGTAATATTATGGCGCTGTGCTGCCAGACGGTATGGTTGTGACTCTTCCAGTGGAACATCAGCAACCAGTACGGAATCTACACCTACTTTTGCACATTGCGCATAAAACTCATCAATACCGCGACTAAACACCAGATTGGCATACATCAGTAAACCAATCGGAATATCAGGATGTTTTGCCCGAATTTTGCCTAATAATTCAAAGCAAAGTGTCGGCGTCACTCCTGAAGCAAAAGCACGCAAGGTAGCACTTTGGATGGTTGGTCCGTCAGCCAGTGGGTCAGAGAACGGAATGCCCAGTTCCAGAGCATCAGCGCCTGCGGCAATTAAGGTATCAATAATTTCCAGCGAGAGTTCCGGGTTTGGATCACCCAGGGTAACAAAAGGAACAAAAGCGCCCTGGTTGTTGGCAGCCAGACGTTCAAATAGTTGTTGATAACGATCCATCAGATTTCTCCCCGCGCTTTTAAAATATCATGAACTGTAAAAATGTCTTTATCACCACGACCGGATAGATTGACCACCAGGATTTGTTCTTTTTCCGGTTCTGCGGCAATCATTTTTAGGGCATAAGCCAGGGCGTGAGAAGACTCCAGCGCAGGAATAATTCCCTCATGGCGGGATAGCTGTTTAAAGGCATTCAACGCTTCATCATCAGTAATTGAAACGTATTCTGCACGACCAATGCTGTTCAGGTGAGCATGCTGAGGCCCAACAGAAGGGAAATCCAGGCCAGCAGAAATAGAGTAGGACTCTTCAATCTGACCTTCACTGGTTTGCATCATTGGTGACTTCATACCAAAATAGATGCCAACGCGGCCGTGTTTTAATGGGGCACCGTGTTGTCCGGATTCAATACCTAATCCCGCAGGTTCAACACCAATCAGTCGAACGCTGGATTCCTCGATGAAATCAGCAAACATACCGATAGCGTTAGAGCCGCCGCCAATACAGGCAATAACCGCATCCGGCAGACAGTTTTCACGCTCTTTCATTTGTTCTTTGGTTTCTTCACCAATCATTCGTTGGAATTCACGTACGATGGTTGGGAATGGGTGTGGACCCGCAGCAGTACCCAGCAGATAGTGCGCGGTTTCATAATTACCAGACCAGTCGCGCATAGCCTCATTACAGGCATCTTTCAGGGTGGAAGAGCCGCTGTGAACAGAAATAACCTCTGCTCCCATCAAACGCATTCTGAAAACGTTTGGTGACTGACGCTCAACGTCTTTAGCTCCCATGTAAATCCGGCATTTTAAACCCAGTAAGGCACAGGCTAATGCGGCTGCAACTCCGTGTTGACCAGCACCAGTTTCGGCGATGATCTCGGTTTTACCCATGCGTTTTGCTAAAAGTGCCTGACCTAGTACCTGGTTGGTTTTATGAGCACCGCCATGTAATAAATCTTCGCGTTTTAAATACAGTTTGGTTTTGCTTCCTGCCGTCAGATTACGGCATAGGGTTAACGGCGTCGGGCGACCTGCATAGTTTCTTAATAAATCCTGAAACTCTGCATGAAATGCCGGATCCCGCTGAGCGCTAACAAAAGCCTCTTCCAGTTGCTGTAATGCAGGCATCAGGATTTGGGGTACATACATCCCGCCAAATTCGCCGAAATAGGGGTTAAGTAATGTCATGTTATATCCCTTAGTCTTCCACTTTTGTCATTATTAATAGTTGCGTAGTATGCTAAATACCGCGTTGATTTTGGTAATGTCTTTATGGCCAGGCTGGCTTTCCACTCCGGAATTAAAATCCAGTCCCAGGCAGCCAAGACCGGCTGCTGCTGCGGTATTACCCGTGTTTAATCCACCGGCTACCATCACATTGCTCAATTCCTGGTCCTGCAATACTTGCCAGTCGAAAGTTTGTCCGGTACCACCGGCACCGTTATCCAGCAGGTAGCAATCAACCTGAGAATCATTCAGTTCTGGCAGTTGGCCATCAACCGTTTGCGCTTTCCAGATCAGGCAACTTGCCGGTAAGCGTGAACGTAAGTCATGAATATAGTCGCTATTTTCATTACCGTGCAGTTGAATGGCAGAGAGATTAAGCCGCTCAACTGCCAGAAAAATGGTTTCGGTCTTAGCATTACTGAATATGCCAACCCACTTTAATGGGGCTGCTGCGGCAACTTTTTGAGCCTGAACTAAATCAATATAACGAGGTGACTTGCCAACAAAAATTAAACCACCGTATACGGCACCGGCATGATAAGCGGCCGCGGCATCTTCAGGTCGGGTTAATCCACACACCTTATTCGCACCGAAAAGAACACGGCGTACAGCCAGATCCAGATTTTCTTCTGACATCAGTGCGCTACCGATAAGGAAACCATCCGCGTACTGACTAAGCTCACGTACTTGCTGGTAGTTATGAATACCGGATTCGCTGATAACAATAGTCGACTCGGGCAGTTGTGGTGCCATGGTACGAGTACGATTCAAATCGATAGAAAGATCGCGTAAATCCCGATTATTAATACCCACGACACGGGCCTGTAGATCAATGGCGCGCTGCAATTCGCTTTCATTACTGGCTTCTGTTAACACACCCATATTGAGTGAATGTGCAACGGCGGCCAGTTCGACATATTGCTCATCATCCAGTACCGAAAGCATCAGCAGAACGGCATCTGCATGATAGAAACGAGCCAGATAAATCTGATATTCATCGATAATAAAATCTTTGCACAATACCGGTTGATGAACCTGATTGCTTACCAGCGTCAAATAATCGAAGTTGCCTTGAAAGTATTTCTCATCAGTTAATACAGAGATAACTGAGGCAAAGTTACGATAACTTTCAGCGATAGCCCGTGGATCAAAGTTTTGACGAATCACCCCCTTAGATGGGGATGCCTTTTTACATTCCAGAATAAAAACGCTGTTATCACTGGTTAATGCCTGGTAGAAGTTACGCTCGCTGGGAATAACTTTATGACGAAAGCTTTCCAGCGGCTGTTTTTGACGACGTTCTGCGACCCAGACCTGCTTATCACGAACAATGCGCGTTAATACGGTTTCTTGCATCATTTATCCTCTTGCCGCCAGGGCCTGAACTCTATCGAAGGCAACACCACTACTAATCACATCCATTGCCTGTTGCGCATTGGTACGCAGATTTTCTTGTCCAAATAATCTCATTAATAATGCCACATTTGCCGCCACGGCAGACGCGTGAGCAATTTCACCTTTACCTTGTAACAAGCGAGACAAAATGTCACGGTTTTCTTCAGGTGTCCCGCTTTCAAGGTCAGACAGCGAATATTGCTTCAGACCAAAATCCTGATGGGTTAACTGATAGCATACAATTTCACCGTCACGCAGTTCAGCAACCTGAGTTGGAGCGTGGACGGCAACTTCATCCATTCCACCACCATGAACCACGGCAGCTTGCTGATAGCCAAGCACTTTCAATGCCTCAGCGATAGGACGAACCAGTTCCGGGCTGTAAACACCAATCACGGCTTTTTTCGGGCGCGCCGGATTAATTAACGGACCCAGTACGTTAAACAACGTGCGGGTTTTTAGCTGCTGACGAACCGGCATGGCGTGACGAAAGCCAGCGTGGTATTGAGGAGCAAACAAAAAGCAGACGCCTACTTCATCTAACGCCTGACGAGAAACATCGGCCGGTAAATCCAGTTTAATGCCCATTGCTGCCAGCAGGTCGGAAGATCCTGAACGGCTGGAAACGCTACGGTTACCATGTTTAGCAATTTTGATACCACAAGCAGCGGCAACGAATGCGCTGGCGGTTGAAATATTAATGCTGTTAGTGCCATCACCACCGGTGCCAACAATATCGGCAAAATCGTAATCCGGACGTGGGAAGGGCACCGCGTCAGCTAAAAATGCGTTTGCAGCACCAGCGATTTCATCCGGCGTCTCCCCGCGAACTTTCATGCTAATCAGTGCAGCAGCCAGTTGTGAGGGTTCTAAATCTCCATGTGCAATGCTGCTAAAAAGCATTTGGCTTTCCTGCTGAGTCAATGATTCGGCACGGAATAATTTATTAAGAATTGATTGCATCATGTCTTGTGTTTGCATTTTGGTGTTCGCCGTTTTTATTAATATTTGTTTCTTTGCCAGGATGCTTTCGGTTGGTGAAAAGCGTCCATAAAAAAGCCCGCAAAATGCGGGCTTTTGGCTATTTGCTTTATCAGATGACAAATTAGTGCAAGTAAACCGCCCGCTAAGGGAGGAGTCGCCACCAACGATTTGCTAAAATATTTAATGTCATCATGATATTACCTATGTGTTGTTGTGTTAGTTATTTACTGCATCTGTGTACTAGTAAACTAGTTTTATGTATCGCTGTCAATATATTTAAGCCAGAAAAACAAAAATATTTTTGTTCTTTCAGTTACAACGGCTTGTCAGTCAAAAAATAAAATAAATACATTTATTTTTCATATAATTAAAATATTCAGGATAGTGCCCATTCCAGTGTTTGATCTAACAGGCGTGCACCCTGAGTGGTTAAAATGGATTCAGGATGGAACTGAAAACCACATACCCGATGCCGATCGTGGCGAACTGCCATTACCATCTGATTAAAATGTGCGTTAACGGTGAGTTCTGAAGGAATTTCAGTGCCCACCAGTGAATGGTAACGGGCAACGGGTAACGGAGATGGTAACCCTTCAAACATCGCTACACCGTCATGAGTAATCAGAGATGATTTTCCATGCAGAATTTCACCAGCCTGACCAACGGTACCACCATAGGCTTCAACAATGGCCTGATGTCCCAGGCAAATGCCAATAATGGGTAACTTGCCAAGCAGGGCTGAAAGTAATTCTGGCATACATCCCGCTTCTGATGGTTTACCTGAACCCGGTGAAAGCATTAGTACCGGATTATTCATTTGTTCAATTTGTTGAATAATCATATCGGCAGGCAATTGGTTGCGATAAATCGTTACCTGATGACCACTGGCCCGAAGTTGATCCACCAGGTTATAGGTAAAGGAGTCGATATTGTCGAGCAATAGGATATCAGCCATTAGAAAATCTCCTTAACCTGATGGGCACTGGCAATCGCGCGTAGAACGGCTCTGGCTTTATTACGGGTTTCATCCGCTTCTGATTGTGGGTTTGAATCCAGAACAATGCCGGCACCGGCTTGAATGGTTGCAATACCGTCTTCAACATAGGCAGAACGAATAACAATGCAGGTATCCAGATCGCCATGGGCGGTCAAATACCCCACAGCACCACCATAGCTACCACGACGAACACCTTCATATTGAGCAATCAGCTGCATTGCACGAACTTTAGGCGCACCGCTTAAGGTTCCCATGTTCATACAGGCCTGATAAGCGTGCAGTGCGTCCAGATCCTTTCTCAAAGTACCGACCACCCGCGAAACCAAATGCATCACAAAAGAATAACGGTCAACTTCGGTTAAATTGGCGACATAGCGACTACCTGCTTCACAAATACGGGCTAAATCGTTACGGGCTAAATCAACTAACATGATGTGCTCCGCCAGTTCCTTGTGATCGGTACGCATATCTAACTCAAAGCGACTGTCCAGGTCTTTATCCAAGGAACCATCAGGCTTACGTCCTCGTGGGCGGGTACCGGCAATAGGGTAGATCTCAATTTGACGACTGTTAGCGTCATATTTCAGTGCGCTCTCAGGAGATGCACCAAACAGCGAAAATTCTTCATCCTGCATAAAGAACATATAAGGGCTGGGATTGCTCTCTTTCAGGGTTTGATAAGCCGCCAGCGGAGAAGGGCAAGGCAAAGTGAAACGGCGCGAAGGCACCACCTGAAAAATATCGCCACAGCGAATTGACTGTTGTAGCTCACGAACAATATCTCCGTATTCTTCATCGCTGCGATCGCAATTTAATTGCATACTATCGAGTGCGGGAGCCGTTACTGGTGAAGCCGGTGCACGTAACTGTTGTTGAATTTCAATCAGTCGAGATTTTAATCTCTGTTGTTCAGTATTGTCCTGCGTAAACAGACTGGCCTGAAGGCGCGAAACACCATTTTGATGATCGAGAATCAGTAGCGTTTCTGCCAGATAAAAACAGAAATCAGGACAGCGGCGATCGCTTTCCAGAGTAGGAAGGTTCTCAAAACCTGCCACCAGATCGTAGGCAAACAGACCACCCAGGAACATAGCTTCACGCTGATCCTGAGGAACATTAACCAGAGTAAGTAGTTGGCGTAATGAATCAAAAACTGAGATGGATTTTAAGCGGGTATCTTCATCCTGTAGCGCATCAATCTCAGGATAAATCAACTCACGTTGTCCTGAACTGATACGGTTTTCCACCTCTTTTGGTAGCTGTTGGTCTAATAGGGCTAGCAGCGCATTACCATTTTCTGTCAGTGCCCGGAACGTAACCCGGCGGCCTTCAGCGGCAATTCGCAGTGCGCTATCAATTACCAACAGGCTCTTCAAATTTTGTTTACTGTCGACTTCAGCCGATTCCAGCAGCAAAGTAGACGGGCGATTATTACAAAACTGGGTAAAAATAGCCGTAGGATCGTCACGATATGGCGTCTCTGCGGTCAATAATAATATCGTTGGTTTCTGTGTTTGCATGTTGTACGCCAGTATTAGTTAGTTTCTGTTGATTATCTATCAATTCTCGGGCAATAAAAAAGCCCGCAGTTTGCGGGCTCTTGGGCTATTTGCTTTATCAGATAACAATATGGTGCAAGTAGGCCGCCCGCTAAGGGAAGTCTCGCCACCAACCTGTTAATACCATAGGATATGTCATCATGATAATTGCCTGTATAAATCATTTGTTCTTGTGTACTAGTAAACTGGTTTTTGTCGTAGGTGTCAACTGCTTTACTCAAGAAAAGCGAAAATTATTCTGATTGAATCAAAAGAAGTGGCGACAGGATTGCAGTCAAATGTGTTTATCAGGAAAAAGTTATAAGCATCAATAAGCCGAAAAATCTGATAATATCAGCTCCTCGTCTGGTCAGAACCAGTCCGTTCACTTTCTGCTAAAGAGTCTTCTGTGAGTACAACACTATCCTTTTCCGAATTACCGCTGGATAAAGCGCTAATTGATAACCTGCATGAGCTGGGTTATGCACAAATGACCCCGATTCAAGCCGCAGCGCTGCCCGTTATTTTGCAAGGGAAAGATGTGGTTGCACAGGCAAAAACCGGTAGCGGAAAGACAGCTGCGTTTGGTATTGGGCTGCTGTCTGCTATTCAGGTTGATGCTTACCGTACCCAGGCATTAATACTTTGTCCTACCAGAGAACTGGCCGATCAGGTCAGTAAAGAGCTTCGACGTCTGGCTCGTGCCATTGCCAATATTAAAGTACTAACCCTGTGTGGTGGTCAGCCAATGGGAGCACAGGTAGATTCACTGGCTCATCCTGCTCATATTATTGTTGGTACTCCGGGGCGAATTCAGGATCATTTACGTAAAGGAAATTTGACCCTGAACGATCTGAATATTCTGGTACTGGATGAAGCCGACAGAATGCTGGATATGGGTTTCTCTGACGAAGTAAATGATATTATCAGCCAGACGCCGTCTCAACGTCAGACGCTGTTGTTTTCTGCTACTTATCCTGCGGATATTGAAAAAATGAGTGAGCGAATTCAGCGTTCTCCTCAGCGAATTATTATTGAATCGGTGGATGACCGGGTTCATATTGAACAGCAGTTTATTGAAGTTGCTGCACAACAGCGTATTAGCCTGTTGCAAAAAATTCTCTCCAGCAATCAGCCTGAATCATGCGTAGTGTTTTCCAACACTAAACGCGACTGTCAGGAGATAGCTGAAACGCTCAGTGCTGCGGGTAGTAGCGTTTTGGCACTGCACGGTGATTTAGAACAGCGGGATCGGGAACGTGTATTAGTACAATTTGCTAATCAAAGTTGTCGTGTGTTGGTGGCAACAGATGTAGCAGCTCGTGGATTAGATATTAAGGATCTTCCATTAGTAGTTAACTTTGAGTTACCTTTTGATCCTGAGGTATATATTCATCGCATTGGTCGAACCGGTAGAGCGGGCGCTCAGGGAATGGCCATTAGTTTTTGTACTGTGAATGAGTTACAGCGAGCCCATGCTATTGAAGATTATCTGTCTGAACAGTTAGAGTGGAAACAGGCAGAACGTTTTAATCATAGTGATATTCAGCCAGTAGTTTCGAATATGCTGACGTTAAGTATCGACGGCGGGCGTAAAGCTAAAGTTCGCCCGGGAGACATTCTGGGGGCCTTGACGGGTGATGCGGGGCTAACCGCTGCTGATGTTGGTAAGATAGCTATCTTTGATACTCAGGCTTATGTGGCCATTCGCCGCCAGCGTGCCAGATTCGCCCTTGAACAATTGCGTAATGGAAAAATTAAAGGCAAAAATTGTCGGGTGTGGTTAATTAAATAATTTTATTGTTATGACATGAAAAAGGCTAAGGATTTTAAATGAGCGAAATAACTATTGTTGCAACACTGACTATTAAAGCAGATTTTCAGGCTCCCTTAATGGATGCACTAAAAAAACTGGTAGATAGCAGCAGAGCGGAAGAGGGATGCCTGCAATATGATTTACATCAGGACAATCAAAATCCGCTGGTTTATGTGTTTATAGAACGCTGGGCATCACAGGAAATACTGGATATCCACAGTAAATCACCTCATTTTGTCTCCTTTGGCCAATTTACCAAAGGTAAAATCGAATCGCTGACGATTAACTTGATGTCAAAAGTCTATTAATTTTCTGAAGTGATAAAAAAACCCGCATTATGCGGGTTTTTTATTTTTTGCTATATCACAGTTGATTAATCATCAACCGGAGCCGGTCTTGCTGCAGGAGCACTGGCATAATTAGTGGCAGCGTGACCACCGGCAGAAGGCTTAGCAGTAACTTCTTCTTTAGCTACAGCTACTGGCGCTTCTTCAGGTTTAGCTTGTGGTTCCACAGGAGCTTCTTCAGTTTCGGCTGTCTCTAACTCTGGCATGACTGGTTTAAAGGCCGGAGAACTGGCAACACTAGACACCTTCTTTTCAACCGATTCAGTATTAATAACCTCAACCACAGCTGCCTCTACTTCAACTACCGTTTGAATCACTTCTTCAACGATAGCTTCAGGTTCAGCACTAAATGCCGGAGAAGCAGCCGGAGCAGATGAACTACCGCCTGAAATCGCTTCAGATGCCGATACTGATTCACTCTTCAATGGCTTTGGTGCTTCAATCGGTGCGATATCAAGAGGTGCCGGTGCTTCAACATGCCATACAGTTTCTACTGATGGTGTGACAACCAGTTCAGTTGTTGGAGCTGATGGTTCATCTCTTTCAGCAATATAGGTTACCGCAATTGCTGGTTCGCTTACTGATACAACTGGAGTTGTTACTTCAGCAATTATTGCTGGCGCAGTGACCGGAAGTTCTGTTGGTGTTTCAACGACGACTGGTGCCTCAACAACAGCAGTGACAACAGATACAGCCTCAGTCTGTTGGTGATTAGCGGCTTCCAGAGCTTCAACTGGCTCAAAAACCTTCGCCTGTTCTGTTGCCAGTGCTGCATAGTTAATGCAGACTTTCCCTGACGCCATTTCTGGTGAAGCCATTGCCAGACTTAATGGCATAGGAGAAACAGTTGGATACTTCTCATCGCGATAACGACGACGGCGTTGTCCACTAACGCGCAGATGACGAGGGGAGCGACGAGAACGACGTGGCATACCGTTATTATCGGTTGCGTTGTTATAACCGTTTTTCTCTCCATCAATTTCATCAGCTGTCGGGGCTACGAAGTTTTCACTGATAGCAGTTGGCTGAGGTAGTAACTTAATTTCTTCTACCGGAGCAACATGCGTTTTCACCGCAGCGACTGGCGTGATATTTTCAGCCGTTTGGTCATTTTGAGCCGCAACACGAACCTTTTGGTTCATTTGGCGACGCTGACGACGCTGAGCTGGTGCCTGCGTCGGTTTTTCTTCCTCGGCAGAAACTTCATTTTCCACAACGGCTTCAACTTGCTCTACCTGCGCAGCTTGTTGCTGTTGTTGACGCTTGTCTTCATTACGACGACGTTGGCGTTCTGCTCGAGTCTCACGGCGGTTTTCATCACGAGTAGCAGTGGTAGCTGTAGCTTCCTGTGTATTATCTTGTGAAGCAGCCGTAGCCTGGCGGTTATTACGACGTGATTCCTGGTTGTTATCGCGGTTTTGACGATCGCCATTACGTTCATTCCGCTCATTACGGTCGCTGTTACGATCGTTATTACGGTCATTGTTGCGGTCGTTATTGCGATCTTTACGATTATTATTACGACGGTTGTTACGGCGATCTTGCTGGTTGCCGGAAGATTTCTCTGCTGCTGTTTTTTCAGCCGGAGTAGCAACGGTTTCTGCCGGTGCTAACAGATTTTTTAATCCGCTAACAAAACGAGAGAACAGACCCGGACCGGCTGGTTGGCTGGCGACAGGAGCTGCAACAACAGGTGCTTTTTTCTCTTCAACCGGGGCAGATTCCGTCGGCATTGAGAAGCTGGTTAATGCCGGTTGCTCAGGCATTTTACGCTCAAGAACAGTCTCTTCTTCGGATTCTGTTTCAGCTTCATGCAGCTGTGGCAACATGTAACTTAATACATTGCTTTCTTCGCCAGGTTTTTTACGAATAACTTCGTAATGAGGGGTATCCATACGATCGTTTGGAACCACCACTACGCGAACCTTACCGCCAGAACGTCGTTCAATAGCATTAACGGATTCACGTTTTTCGTTTAACAGATAAGAAGCAATTTGCACCGGAACAATGGCGTCAACTTCTTTGGTATTGTCTTTCAGCGCTTCTTCTTCAATCAAGCGTAGAATAGACAGAGATAATGATTCGTTATCACGTACGGTGCCGGTGCCATTACAGCGTGGACAGACGTGATGGCTGGATTCACCCAGAGAAGGACTCAGGCGCTGACGGGACATCTCCAGCAGGCCAAAACGGGAGATACGACCAATTTGAATACGGGCACGGTCCTGACGAACGGCATCGCGTAAACGGTTTTCTACTTCGCGCTGATGGCGAATTGGGGTCATATCAATAAAGTCGATAACGATCAAACCACCCAAGTCGCGCAGACGTAATTGACGGGCAATTTCATCAGCCGCTTCCAGGTTGGTATTAAATGCGGTTTCTTCAATGTCACCACCACGGGTAGAACGCGCGGAGTTGATATCGATAGCGGTTAATGCCTCAGTGGTATCAATAACGATAGAACCACCAGACGGCAGGCGTACTTCACGTTGGAATGCAGATTCAATCTGCGATTCAATTTGATAGTGGCTAAACAGCGGGATTTCACCGGTATAAGGTTTAATTTTACTGCTGAAATCCGGACGACCTAACGCTGCAATATGTTCTTTAGCCAGATCGAGAATTTTGATGTTATCGATCAGAATCTCACCGATATCCGGACGTAAATAGTCACGGAAAGCACGAACAATAACATTACTCTCCTGATGGATCAGGAATGGAGCAGGGCGACTTTCAGCCGCTTTTTTAATCGCTTCCCAGTGTTTTAACCGGAAAGATAGGTCCCATTGTAACGCTTCTGCAGATTTACCTACGCCAGCAGTACGGACAATTAAGCCCATGCCGTTAGGAATCTCTAATGAATCCAGTGCTTCTTTTAACTCCTGACGATCGTCACCCTCTATACGGCGAGAAATACCGCCAGCGCGTGGGTTATTGGGCATCAGAACTAAATAACTACCGGCCAGACTGATAAATGTTGTCAGTGCTGCGCCTTTATTTCCACGTTCTTCTTTATCGACCTGAACTATCACTTCCTGACCGACATGCAGTACATCCTTAATGTTAGGACGACCCTGAGATGCAGAATTAGAGGAAAAATACTCGCGGGAAATTTCTTTGAAAGGGAGGAAACCGTGTCGTTCTGCACCGTAGTCGACAAATGCCGCTTCAAGGCTTTGTTCAACGCGGGTGATCTTACCTTTATAAATGTTTGCCTTTTTTTGTTCATGCCCTGGACTTTCAATATCTAAATCATACAGACGTTGCCCGTCAACTAAGGCTACACGCAACTCTTCCTGTTGAGTTGCGTTAATCAACATTCTTTTCATTAAAAAATACTCATTTTTTTACATTGTCAATTGAGTCTACGCATAGAGGAACTGATGGACAGCGTTAACCGACGGCCCCGAGTCTTATCGCAAAATCGTCAACCTCACGGTTGTCGCCTGCACAGGGGCGCATTATCTCGGTAAGCCTGTATTTCTTTGTGAAAACAGCGCTTTTTATCGGGGAAAGCCGTTCCTGAAATCTGTGGAAATCGGGTCCCTTTATACTATCCAGGCCACTACCCGTAGCTCGCTAATTGCCTGATACTCAATGCGTCTTACGCCATTGCTGCACTACTTGAGCTATCTGCAAATTCATTTTTTCCCTGTTATCTCACTTTAAAGTGAGTCAGGGTAGAAAATCAGCCACATTATCAACTGCCAACTGCATTATGGCAAGGTGACTTTTACTCAGATGCGTAATAATGTAAAAAACGTGTTAAAGTTAACGCCGACAGAGGCTTACATGCCTGAATACGATGGCATACTTGCAACACGTATCTTATTTATTTTTCAGCTCAAATAGCACTATTGTTAAGTGTAGTCATTAAAACAGGTTAATAAGGCATATTTAGCAAAAAATGATCGTGCTAGAATCAGCGTTATGAAAACAAATCAACCAACTGTACAAACTGTCACCATTACTGCCGATACGGCAGGGCAACGCATTGATAACTTTTTGAGAACCATGCTGAAGGGCGTGCCAAAAAGTATGATTTATCGTGTGCTGCGTAAAGGTGAGGTTCGCGTAAATAAAAAACGTATTAAGCCGGAATATAAGCTGGAAGACGGCGATATTATCCGAATTCCTCCCGTTAGAGTGGCTGAACGTGAAGAGTCTGTAGTTTCAGCCAAATTAGATAAAGTTGCTGCACTGGAACACTGCATTCTTTATGAAGACGATCATATTCTGGTGATGAATAAACCTTCAGGAACCGCAGTTCATGGCGGAAGTGGTTTGAGCTTTGGTGTAATAGAAGGCTTAAGAGCGCTTCGACCAGACGCTAAATTTCTTGAGCTGGTTCATCGCTTGGATCGTGAAACATCCGGTGTTTTGCTGGTAGCAAAAAAGCGTTCAGCATTGCGTTCATTGCATGAGCAATTACGCTTAAAAACTATGCAAAAAGATTATCTGGCGTTGGTCCGGGGTCAATGGCAATCCCATTGTAAAGTGGTACAAGCTCCTTTACTGAAAAACGTCTTGCAGAGCGGTGAACGAATCGTTCGTGTTGATGCGGAAGGTAAACCTTCAGAAACGCGCTTTAAAGTAGAAGAGCGCTTTGAGTTTTCAACGCTGGTTAAGGCCAGTCCGGTAACAGGTAGAACCCACCAAATTCGCGTTCATACTTTGCATGCTGGTCATCCTATTGCTTTTGACGATCGCTACGGCGATCGGGAATTTGATCGACAGCTTGAACATACCGGTTTAAATCGTTTGTTCCTTCATGCGGCCAGTTTGCGTTTTGAACATCCCTCTAGCGGCGAAACCATGAGAATAGAAGCACCGATGGATAAAACACTTCATCGCTGTTTAATCGCATTACGGGCGCAAAAGTCTTAATTCTTCTGATGGCTCGCACTTTTGTTGTTTGATTAAACCGCAAAAGTGCGAATAGAAAATTTATTGAAATCAATACTGGTGACGCTGTCACGCTTTATTTTCGATTTAATGGGTTGATACCATTTTTTATCAACATATGATTAAGGGCAATTAAAGGAAGCCCAATCAGACTATTCGGATCCCGTCCCTCTAATCGTTCAAACAGTACAATGCCTAATCCTTCTGATTTAAAACTTCCTGCGCAATACCATGGTTGCTCTTGATCAACATAGACTTCTATTTCTTTTTGACTGAGATGACGAAAAAAAAACGTAAAAGGTTCACATATAACCTCTGCCTGCTGGTTATGACTGTTATATAAGCAAAGGCCGGTATAGAAGGTAATCGATTGTCCGCTGGCTTGAGTTAGCTGAGCGATAGCATTTTCTCTGTTAAGCGGTTTCCCGGTAATTTGGTGGTTTAACACGCATACCTGGTCGGAACCAATAATTAAACTGTCCGGATTATTTTTAGCCACAGCTTCAGCTTTGCTGGTTGCCAGTCGCATAACTAACGCTTCTGCAGATTCATTTATCTGAGGTGTTTCATCCACTTCTGGTGCAACACAAATAAAAGGAAGTCCCAGTTTTTCCAACAGGGCCTGACGGTAAGGTGAGGTTGAGGCCAAAATGAGTTTTGTCATATTTTTTCGTATAAACGCGTCGAGTGTGTTTAAACAAACATAATAAAGATAATTCATTGTTTAGCCATAAATAGGATAGGGCGAATATTTATTAGCAATGAAATATGGTTGTTAATTAATCACTCGTTATTGGTAATTAACATTATTTATCCCATACAACAAAGTTTATTAATTCATTACATAATGTGAGTGATGGTTTTTTTACTCTATAAATCAATGGGTAATATGGTTTTTGTTGCGTGTTTAATTTTTATTAAAACCATAGCGAAACCGCTCCGGCTGCTTTAAACTATGCCCACTCAAAAAAGCTGAGATCGTTAAAAGCACGTTATTTGCGTGCATTTCCTTTGACTATCAGCCATGACAACGATAATATGCGCGCCCTATGCAAAAGGTAAAATTACCCTTAACTATTGATCCGCTCCGTACGGCTCAGAAAAGTCTGGATTACTCAGGTATCTATTCAGGCGCTCAAGCCCAGCGGTTAGCAGAGTCAGTAGTAAGTGTGGATGGTGATGTTGAAGCTGAATTATCATTTAATATTGATAATCAGCGATTAGTTGTGATTACAGGGCAGGCCACGGTTCCCGTAACCTTGATGTGTCAGCGTTGTAATGGCAATTTTCCTTACACTATTCACGCAACGTATTGTTTCAGCCCGGTCAAGAATGATGAGCAGGCAGAAGCATTACCGGCAGGCTACGAGCCGATTGAAGTCGATGAGTTTGGCGAAATCAATCTGCTGGCAGTAATTGAAGATGAACTTATTCTTTCATTGCCAATAGCGCCGGTTCATGAATATGAACACTGTGAAGTGTCCGAAGCGGACATGAGTTTTGGTGAACTACCGCCAGAGGCGGAAAAACCAAATCCGTTTGCCGTATTAGCCAGTTTAAAGCAAAAGTAACCGAGGAGTAAGGTCGATGGCCGTACAACAGAACAAAAGTACCCGTTCAAGACGTGGCATGCGTCGTTCACATGATGCATTGACTACAGCTGCAGTATCTGTGGATAAAGTCTCAGGTGAAACTCACCTGCGTCACCACATCACCGCTGACGGTTACTACCGTGGCCGCAAGGTTATCACTAAATAATCACTGGTGATCCCTTGTCTCGTCTAACCATTGCGTTAGATGCTATGGGCGGGGACTTCGGTCCCTGCGTAACAGTGCCTGCAGCCTTGCAGGCATTGGCTTCTAATCCCGCACTCAATATCAAATTAGTTGGTAATCCATCGGATATTCAGCCACATCTTAATCAATGTGACTCAACTATTCTTGAACGTCTTCAGCTTATTCCCGCAGAACTCATGGTGGCTAATGATGCCAAACCTTCTCAGGCTATTCGTAATAGTCGAGGCACATCTATGCGTATTGCGCTGGAACTGCTAAAAGAGGGTGAAGCTCAGGCCTGTGTTAGTGCCGGAAATACCGGTGCCTTGATGGGGTTAGCCAAAATGATGCTTAAACCTCTGGATGGTATTGATCGCCCAGCATTGGTGACCGCCTTGCCAAATCAGAAAGGGGGGAAAACGTTGTTACTGGATTTAGGTGCCAACGTTGAGTGTGACAGTGACATGCTGGTTCAGTTTGCTGTAATGGGGGCAGTAATGGCAGAGGAAATTCTGCAGATTAACAACCCACGAGTGGCGCTACTGAATATAGGTGAAGAAGAGACGAAAGGCCTTGATAATATTCAGGCTGCTGCGGCTATACTCCGGAATGTTCAACAGATAAACTATATCGGTTATCTTGAAGGTAACGATCTTCTGACTGGCGAAACGGATGTGTTAGTATGCGACGGTTTTGTCGGTAACGTTACGTTAAAGACACTGGAAGGCGTAGTCAGAGTATTCCTTTCATTACTGTCGTCAGGGAAGCGGAAACGATTATGGTGGATGAAATTAATCAGTTACTGGTTTAAAAAGAGTCTTTCTAAACGTTTCGGCCATTTAAATCCTGATCGATATAATGGTGCCTGTCTGTTAGGATTACGCAGTTCCGTGATTAAAAGTCATGGGGCAGCAAACCAACAGGCTTTCACCGTAGCCATTGAGCAGGCAGTGCAGGCAGTGGAACGTCAGGTTCCTACGCAAATTGCTGCTCGCCTTCAGGCTGTATTACCTAAGAGTGAATGATCGTCCATGTATACAAAAATTCTCGGTACCGGCAGCTATCTGCCTGTACAAGTGCGTACCAATGCCGATCTAGAGCAGATGGTAGATACAACAGATGAGTGGATTGTCTCCCGTACAGGGATTCGCCAACGTCATATTGCGGCAGCGGATGAAACCGTTGCAACCATGGCATGCCACGCCGCTGATAAAGCGATCGAAATGGCAGGGATCGATAAAGATGATATTGGGTTGATTATTGTTGCAACCACATCATCAAGCAATGCTTTCCCCAGCGCAGCCTGTGAAGTGCAAAAATATTTAGGCATTAAAGATGCAGCAGCATTTGATATTGCTGCCGCCTGTGCTGGTTTTGCTTACGCAATTAGCGTTGCGGATCAGTATGTTAAAACTGGCTTTGTTAAAACCGCGTTGGTTATCGGTTCTGACGCGCTAAGTCGCACGCTGGATCCCGAAGATCGCGGTACCATTATTCTGTTTGGTGATGGAGCCGGTGCGATCGTGGTGGGTGCATCCGATGAGCCAGGAATTATTTCTACTCATTTACATGCCGATGGTCGTTATGGTGAGTTATTAACTTTACCTAATCACGATCGTGTTGATCCTTCCAAGCCTGATTATCTGACGATGAAGGGTAACGATGTGTTTAAAGTGGCGGTGACAGAGCTGGCCCACATTGTTGATGAAACCCTTAATGCCAATAATATCGATAAGTCTGAACTGGACTGGTTGGTTCCTCACCAGGCTAACTTCAGAATTATTTCCGCGACCGCGAAAAAACTCGGTATGGAAATGGATAAAGTGGTTATTACGCTTGATCGCCATGGTAACACTTCGGCAGCTTCAGTGCCTGCGGCGCTGGACGAAGCCGTTCGGGATGGGCGTATTCAACGTGGCCATCTTATTTTATTGGAAGCCTTTGGTGGCGGTTTCACCTGGGGCTCAGCACTAATTCGTTTTTAAGTTAAGATCTGGAAAAATAATTATGAGTCAATTTGCAATCGTATTTCCGGGGCAGGGTTCACAAACCGTAGGTATGTTAGCCGCACTGGCTGAAGAGTTTCCGGTAGTTCAGGAGACGTTTGCTCAGGCTTCTGAAGCACTGGGCTACGATCTTTGGGCACTGGTACAACAAGGGCCAGATACTGAACTGAATAAAACATGGCGGACTCAACCGGCACTGTTAGCTGCCTCCGTTGCTATCTGGCGCGTTTGGCAACAACAGGGCGGTAAACAGCCTTCAGTATTAGCTGGTCACAGTCTGGGTGAGTATTCCGCTTTGGTATGTGCTGGCGTATTAGATTTTAAAGATGCCATTAAACTGGTTGAACTGCGCGGTAAATTGATGCAAGACGCTGTGCCTGAAGGTACCGGCGCGATGTATGCCATTATTGGTCTGGATAATGAAGCTATCGCGAAAGCTTGCGAAGAATCAGCTCAAGGGCAGGTAGTTTCTCCGGTTAATTTCAACTCACCGGGTCAGGTGGTCATTGCTGGTAATAAAGAGGCTGTTGAGCGTGCCGGAGCTGCCTGTAAGGCTGCGGGTGCTAAACGTGCTCTGCCGCTACCAGTTAGCGTACCGTCACACTGTGCTTTGATGAAGCCGGCAGCAGATAAACTGGCTGAAGCATTAAAATCAGTTAACTTCAACGCACCACAAATTTCTGTCATTAATAATGTTGATGTTAAAGCTGAAACTGATGGCGAAGCAATTCGCAACGCATTGGTTCGCCAGTTGTATAGTCCGGTTCGCTGGACCGAAACCGTTGAACATATGGCAACCGAACAGGTGACATTCCTGTTGGAAATGGGCCCTGGAAAAGTTTTAACCGGATTAACCAAGCGCATTGTAGATACCTTGTCAGCCGCTGCGGTTAACGATCCAGCCAGCTTACAAAGTGCTCTGGAACTGTAAGCCGGAAACGAGTTTATCCTAAAGGGGAAATGCATGAAGTTAGACGGAAAAATTGCACTGGTCACTGGCGCAAGCCGGGGTATCGGCAAAGCTATCGCTGAAAAACTGGTTTCTGAAGGTGCTCGTGTTATTGGCACAGCAACAACAGAAAAAGGTGCTGAAGCGATTAGCGAATATTTGGGCACTCATGGAAAAGGATTGGCGCTAAATGTGACTGATTCCGCATCTATTGAATCTGTGCTCGAGACTATTCGTGCTGAATTTGGTGAAATCGACATTCTGATCAATAATGCGGGTATTACCCGTGATAACCTGTTAATGCGTATGAAAGATGACGAGTGGCAAGATATTATTGACACCAATCTGACGTCCGTTTTCAGATTATCAAAAGCAGTTATGCGTGCGATGATGAAAAAACGTTATGGTCGGATAATTACTATTGGCTCAGTTGTTGGTACAATGGGTAATGCAGGGCAGACAAACTACGCTGCGGCTAAAGCTGGCATTATTGGTTTTAGTAAGTCGCTGGCGCGTGAAGTTGCCTCAAGAGGCATTACTGTCAATGTTATTGCACCAGGTTTCATTGAAACTGATATGACGCGTGCATTGACAGATGAACAACGGTCAGGCATTTTGTCACAAGTCCCAGCTAACCGCTTGGGCGAAGCAAAAGAGATAGCCAGCGCTGCTGCATTTTTAGCCTCTGATGAAGCTGGATATATTACGGGTGAAACCTTACATGTGAATGGTGGCATGTATATGCTTTAAGAATCGCACTTTTTTTAAGCAATTTGCGCTAAATTTAGCTAAATAGTTTAAAATTGTGGTTCGACCAGCCGATATTTGGTTGCATCTTTTTCAACATTGAATAAACTACGAAAACCATCGCGTTAGCGAGTTTTGATAGGAAATTTAAGAGTATGAGCACTATCGAAGAACGTGTTAAGAAAATCATTATTGAACAACTGGGTGTTAAAGAAGAAGAAGTCAAAAACGCAGCTTCTTTCGTAGAAGACCTGGGTGCTGATTCTCTTGACACCGTAGAGCTGGTTATGGCTCTGGAAGAAGAGTTTGATACTGAGATTCCAGACGAAGAAGCAGAGAAGATTACTACTGTTCAGGCAGCGATTGATTATATCACTGCTGCTAACGCGTAATCAGACATATCTAGGCGGTCATTCGACCGCCTAAGTTTTTCTCATTTCCATATACAAATCATTCCCCCTCTGGAGGATTCAACGTGTCTAAGCGTCGAGTTGTAGTGACTGGAATGGGCATGTTATCCCCTGTCGGCAACACTGTAGAGACTACATGGAAGGCTCTCCTTGCCGGGCAGAGTGGTATCAGCCTAATAGACCATTTCGATACTAGCGCCTACGCAACGCGTTTTGCTGGTTTAGTTAAAGGTTTTGACTGTGAAGAGTACATTTCTCGCAAAGATGCCAGAAAAATGGACCCTTTTATTCAATACGGTATTGCTGCTGGCATCCAGGCCATGAAAGATTCCGGTATTGAAGTCACAGCAGAAAATGCACCACGTATTGGTGCTGCTATCGGTTCCGGTATCGGTGGCCTTGGCTTAATTGAAGAAAACCACAGCGCATTGATGTCTGGCGGTCCACGTAAAGTAAGCCCATTCTTTGTACCTTCAACCATTGTAAATATGATTGCTGGTCATCTGTCCATTATTTATGGATTAAGAGGCCCAAGTATCTCTATTGCAACGGCATGTACATCTGGCGTGCATAACATTGGTCATGCGGCGAGAATCATCGCGCATAACGATGCTGATGTGATGCTGGCTGGCGGTGGCGAAAAAGCCAGTACTCCTCTGGGAGTGGGTGGATTTGGCGCGGCTCGTGCGTTATCTACCCGTAACGATAATCCTCAGGCTGCCAGCCGCCCATGGGACAGAGACCGTGATGGTTTCGTGCTGGGTGATGGTGCCGGTATTATGGTGCTGGAAGAGTATGAGCATGCCAGGAAGCGTGGCGCAAAAATTTATGCTGAGATCGTTGGTTTTGGTATGAGTAGCGATGCTTATCATATGACATCACCACCAGAAGATGGCGCAGGGGCAGCATTAGCGATGGAAAATGCGCTACGTGATGCTAATGTGACGCCGTCACAAGTTGGTTATGTTAATGCACACGGAACATCCACTAACGCAGGCGATAAAGCTGAAGCGCAAGCGGTGAAAACTATTTTCAAAGAAGATGCGAAGCGTGTTCTGGTAAGCTCAACCAAATCGATGACGGGCCACCTGTTGGGTGCGGCCGGTGCAGTCGAATCAATTTTCTCTATCCTTGCTTTACGCGATCAGGCGATTCCGCCAACCATCAACCTGGATAATCCGGATGATGGTTGTGATTTGGATTTTGTTCCTCATGAAGCGCGTCAGGTAAAAGGAATGGAGTACGTATTATGTAACTCATTTGGTTTTGGTGGTACTAACGGTTCTGTACTGTTCCGTAAAGTGTAATGCCAGAATAAATAAGTTCTGTAATGAGTAAATAAACGGCCTGGTATATTCACCGGGCCGTTTTGCTTATAAAATCAGGATAATCTTGTTAAACGACCAAAACGTTTCAGAAACACGCTTGAAGGGAATGGCCAGGGCAATGAAGAAAAAAATTTTAGGGATCTTTGCAATCTTAATACTGGCTGGAGCCGCCGGTGTATTTGCCGGGTATCAATGGCTACAGAAATATGCAGAGACACCGCTGAATATTGAGCAGGAAACCTACTTTACGCTGCCAGCAGGAACCGGACGTGTGGGTCTGGCACAGTTGCTGGTTGATAAAAAACTGATTGATGAGATTAAGCCTTTCCCGTGGTTACTGCGAGTACAGCCAGAACTGGGTGGATTTAAGGCCGGTACCTATCAGGTTACTCCGGGAATGACGTTAAAACAGCTATTACTGCTGTTGCGTTCCGGTCGTGAAGCTCAATTCTCGATTCGCTTTATTGAAGGTACCCGAATGAAAGACTGGATACCTCTGTTAGCCGATGCCAATTTTTTACAGCACACCCTTCATGGTTTAACGAATAAAGAGATTGCGGAGAAGTTAGGAATTCAAGATCCTGAACATCCGGAAGGTTGGCTCTATCCTGATACTTATAATTACACGGCGGAAACCAGCGATCTGGCGGTACTAAAACGTGCTTATTCACGAATGAAGACAGCACTTGATGAAGCCTGGGCTGGCAGAGAAGAGAATCTTCCGTATAAGACACCATACGAAATGCTGACTATGGCATCGATTATTGAGAAAGAGACGGCATTAGACTCTGAAAGAGATAAGGTTGCATCGGTGTTTATTAATCGGATGCGTATCGGTATGAAGTTACAAACTGATCCGACGGTTATTTATGGTATGGGTGAGCAATATAATGGAAATATTACCCGTAAAGATCTGACTACAGCGACCGAATATAATACTTACGTGATTGGCGGTTTACCACCAACGCCAATCGCTATGCCGGGATTAGCCTCGTTGAAAGCGGCCGCCCATCCTGCAAAAACGCCATATCTCTATTTTGTTGCAGATGGCAAAGGTGGACACACATTTACCACTAATCTGGTGAGCCATAATCAGGCAGTACAGGTTTACCTCAAGACTTTACGAGCAGGAAAATAGGCATGACCAAAGGTAAATTCATTGTTATCGAAGGGCTGGAAGGCGCAGGTAAAACTACCGCCCGGGATACAGTGGTTAAAGCACTGCGCGACAGCGGTATCCAAAATATTGTTTTTACCCGTGAGCCAGGGGGAACACCTCTGGCAGAAAAGTTACGAGAACTGGTAAAGCAGGGCGTTGGTGATGAAGTTCTGACAGATAAAGCAGAGCTTTTGATGATGTATACCTCCCGGGTTCAGTTGGTTGAGAATGTGATTAAACCAGCGTTAAGTCGTGGTGATTGGGTAGTAGGCGATCGCCACGATCTCTCTTCTCAGGCTTATCAGGGCGGCGGTCGGGGAATTGATAACCAACTGATGATAACCCTGAGAGATACCGTACTGGGAGACTTTCGTCCGGATCTGACGTTATATCTGGATATTCCTCCGGAAGCTGGATTAAAACGCGCCAGAGCCCGTGGTGAATTGGATCGTATCGAGAAAGAGTCACTGGCTTTTTTTGAACGTACACGTCAACGTTATGTTGAACTGGCACAAGCTGACCCATCTATTGTGACAATTGATGCTTCTCAGCCATTAGAGAAAGTTACCGCCAGTATTCAAACTGCGATGAACCATTGGCTGGAGAGCCGTAAGTGATTTGGTATCCATGGTTAACGCCCGCCTATAAACAGTTGGTGGCTCAATATGCCTCTGAGCGTAAGCATCATGCACTATTATTACAATCCGTTCCCGGATGTGGTGATGAGTTATTAATTCAGGCGCTGGGTCGTTGGCTAATGTGTCAGGCACCGCAGGGGGAAAAAACCTGTGGCGTTTGCCATAACTGCAATTTAATGAAAGCTGGCACGCATCCGGATTGGCATGTAGTTGAACCTGAAAAAGGAAAAACCGCCATTGGTGTCGATCAAATTCGCCAACTGACTGAAACTTTGTATAACCATGCACAACAAGGTGGGGTTAAAGCGGTTTGGTTTACGCAATCTGAATTGCTTAGTGAAGCTGCGGCCAACGCTTTATTAAAAACACTTGAAGAACCGCCGGAAGGCACCTATTTTTTATTAGCCAGTCATGAAATTTCGCAAATACCGGCAACCATACGTAGCCGCTGTTTGTTGTGGACTCTGAGCTGCCCAAATGAGGCATTCAGCATTGAATGGTTATCACGACAGAATGCAGGGCAGCCGGATAGCCTGAAAACAGCGTTACGCCTTAGCCATGGCGCGCCATTGGCGGCACAGCAATTGCTGACCACTGAGGTTTGGAAACAGAGAGATGCAGTATGTCAGGGATTAGATAGTGCGTTCTCTCAGCGGGATTTATTGTCATTTTTACCACAGCTTAATCATGACAATGCAAATGAGCGAATCCATTGGGCAGTTTCCCTGTTACTGGATGTGGTCAAATATCAACAAGGGGCTGCGAGTTTTGTGGTAAATCAGGATTGCATATCGCTAATTCAGCGACTGGCCACAATGGGTTCAACGTCGGTGTTTAATCAGCTGGCAAAGGATTGGTTAAACTGTCGATATGAACTGTTAAGCGTTGCCGGCGTAAACAAAGAGTTATTACTGACCAATATGCTAAATCAAGCCGATAGCCTACTGGCCTGATTGTCCATTCTAATGAGTTAATATTCCTATGTATTTAGTTGATTCACATTGCCATCTTGATGGCCTGGATTACGCAGGGTTACATACAGACCTTGCCAGCGTACTTCAGCAGGCAAGAATGCGTGATGTTAAAGCCTGTCTGGCGGTGTCTACTACGCTGCCCGGGTTTAAAAAGTTGAAACAGATGGTGGCAGGACATGATGAAGTATTTCTTTCCTGCGGTGTTCATCCATTAAATTTGGATGAAGTTTACCAACAGAAAGAGTTACTGGCGTTAGCTGACGACTCTCGAGTAATAGCATTGGGAGAAACCGGGCTGGATTACTATTATCAAAAAGATAATATTCCACTGCAGCAAAACTGTTTTCGTCAGCATATTCAGGTAGGAAGAGAATTAAATAAGCCGGTAATTGTTCATACTCGCGATGCTCGTACGGATACATTGGCTATTTTAAAAGAAGAGAAGGCTGATGAATGCGGTGGCGTTCTGCACTGTTTCACTGAAGATTGTGATACCGCTAAAAAACTATTGGATATCGGTTTCTATATTTCATTTTCAGGCATAGTTACTTTCCGTAATGCCGACGCTTTACGTGAAGCGGCACGTTATGTTCCTTTAGACCGAATGTTGGTTGAAACTGATTCACCTTATCTGGCTCCAGTGCCACATCGGGGCAAAGAGAATCAGCCTGCGTATGTACGTGATGTAGCGGAGTATCTTGCAGTATTGAAGCGGGTTGAGCTGGAAGAATTTGCTGAAATCACTACCAAAAATTTTAGTCAGTTATTTAACGTTACACTGTAACTAGCATTGTCATTATTCTGGTTCGCCGGACGGTAATTAAAAGGTTGTCCGGCAACTATTTTTTTATTCAGTGATAATATTTATCCATAATCTGTTGATAAATTCATCTTTAGCCTGTTAAGATGCGCCCGCCTTCAAGTATCACCGCGTTAAAATCCCTCTGTTTTACGCCTTATCATCTGCTCATTTGGGTAGGATGAATTATGCATAACTATTTCAACGAATCTGTTTTAATTAATGATTACTGTTAGTCCGCAACCGCGGAATACCAATGTCGGATAGTCTCGTAATGAAATAATGTGCATCTGAAAAGTGGATTAGCATTATGGATATGCAATCGAGAAAATATGGCAGAACTTACCATTATCCATTTTCTCCGGGAACCACCAGTGACGATCGTATCAACCATCATTGGTGGCGTGATATTGAAAATATATCTCATCTGGTTCATACCGAGAAATTGGATGGTGAAAATAACTGCCTGAATAAATATGGCGTATTTGCCCGATCCCATGCCGCACCGACACAATCGGCCTGGACCCAGCAAATTCGTCAACGTTGGCAACTGATTAAAGATGACTTAGGCGATATAGAGATTTTTGGTGAAAATCTGTATGCCATACACTCCATCGAGTACCAAAAGCTGGAGGAATATTTTTTTGTGTTTGCTGTACGTTATAAAGATATGTGGCTTAGTTGGGAAGAAGTCGGTTTTTATGCCGAGCTGTTTGATTTTCCTCGTATTCCACAATTAGACATTGTTGAAACAACCAGTGAATCAGAGTTTAGTCGTTTGATTCTTCAGCATGCAGGTCAGAATAGCCATTTTGAATCCTGGGATACCCATTCTCATCAGCCCTGTTCGATGGAGGGAATTGTTACCCGCAATAGCGATGCTTATCCGGTAACGGATTTTTCTCATAATGTATTTAAGTACGTACGAAAAAATCACGTTAAAACCGATATTCACTGGAAGAGTAACTGGCAACAAGCCCCGCTTTATTATGAGCGAGATGCAGCAGGAGGGCCAAAATGAGCTGGATGTTAAGTCGTGACAAATCGTGGCAATTCCTGCAGCAAAATTTCTTATGGGTTGCTGATATGAGCGGTGTAATGCAAGATCCGATTCATCATGCCGAAGGGGATGTGTCCGTACACACTCAGTGCGTACTGGAGGCTTTGAGGTCATTACCTGAATATCAGCAATTGCCAACGTTGCAGCAGGAAATTTTGTGGAGTGCAGCACTGCTTCACGATGTGGAAAAGCGAAGCACTACCCGAATCGATTACGACGGACGTATTGTTTCGCCAGGACATGCCCGCAAAGGTGAGCTTACGGCTCGTCAGATTCTGTTTAAGGATCTCGCTGCACCCTTTGCCATACGAGAAATGATAGCCGCTCTGGTGCGCTATCATGGGTTACCTTTGTGGGTTATGGAAAAACAAGATCCACAAAAATCACTGTTATCTGCATCACTGCGGGTAGATAACCAGTTGCTGACGCTATTGGCCAAAGCGGATGTGCTTGGTCGGGAATGCACTGATGCGAAGGAGTTATTAAACCGTATTGAGCTATTTGAGTTGTATTGTCATGAGCAACAATGCTGGAGACAAGGGCGAGAGTTTCCGTCTGCGGAGGCCAAATATCGTTATTTTTCTACCGATAATGCCCCGCTGGACTATCAGCCTTATGACGATTATCAAAGTCAGGTAACGTTGTTATCCGGATTACCGGGAATGGGAAAGGACAGCTATATTCAGCAGCATTGTTTTGGATTACCAGTAATCAGCCTGGATGATATTCGCCGTCAACATCGTATTGCACCTGATGACAAAATGGCAAATGGCTGGGTGGTTCAACAGGCTAAACAACTGGCAAGAGAGAAATTACGTCGTGGTGAAGATTTTGTCTGGAATGCGACTAATATTACTCACCAAATGCGCCAACAGCTGATAAATCTGTTAGTTAGTTATAAAGCTCGGGTCAGGGTAATCTACATAGAAGTGCCCTATGTGAAATGGAAACAGCAAAATAGTGCACGTATATATGCAGTACCTGATGCGGTGATGGATCGTATGTTGGCTAAACTGGAATTACCGGCACCTGAAGAGGCGCATGAGGTTATTTATTATATTGATGGTCAGACAGAAGCTATCTCCATATAGCCGCTATACATTCGATATTATTAAATTAATCTGATAATAAAATAACGAGAAGATAAAATTAATGTTTTGTCTTCTCGTTTTAACATGTGTTGGCCAGCGGCGTACGCTATATCGAGTTATCACCTGATTTATTGAATAAAATAATGAAATATCATTAATATGGCGGGTTGTTTAATGATGGCATCAGAGGCTATAGTCAGGGATAAATATTTTTCAGGAGTCTGACATGTATTACGGTTTTGATATGGGCGGCACAAAGACGGAATTGGCCGTATTTGATGCAGACTTAAATCAGCTATGGCAGAAACGTGTTCCCACGCCTAAAGATGATTATCAGGCTCTGCTACAGGTATTTATTGACCTGACAAATGAAGCTGATCAACGGTTTAATACCAAGGGGCAGGTTGGTGTCGGTATTCCAGGTATTGTGAATGCCAAAGAGGGAACCGTATTTACCACCAATGTGCCGGCGGCTAAATATAAACCATTGGTAGCTGATTTGACGCATTGCTTACACCGGACGGTGAAAATAGACAATGATGCCAACTGTTTTGCGCTGTCTGAAGCATGGGCGCCTGAATTTCGGCAATACCCAACGGTATTAGGTTTAATTCTGGGTACTGGTGTTGGTGGTGGTTTTGTCGTCAATGGAAAAGTGATCTCCGGTAAAAATGGTATCGCGGGTGAAATAGGTCATTTAAATCTGACAAGCGCTGCAGATAAAGTTCTGACTGATGCAGTACCACAAATAGTTTGTGGCTGTGGCAAGATGGGCTGCTTTGAAGGATATCTGGCTGGTCCGGGTTTTGAGCGTATCTATCGCAGTTTTTATCAAAAACCGCTAACCGCGGTGCAAATTATCGAAGATTATTATGCGGGGGATGCTTCAGCTAAAATTCACGTAGAGCGCTATCTCACTGTGTTATCCATCTATCTGGGCAACATACTGACATTGTTTGATCCACATTTATTGGTCATCGGTGGAGGATTGTCGCAGTTTGATGAAATCTATCGTTTGTTGCCTGAGTATCTGCCTCAGTATCTGTATGGTATAGCAACGCTACCGGCTATTGAAAAGGCACGTTATGGTGATGCTGGTGGTGCCCGGGGAGCGGCCTGTCTTAATCTGGTGGATTAGCAGATAGTTGTTAGATAAAAAATGCCGCAATTATATGCGGCATTTTTGTATCACTGGATAATTATGCCAGATTTTTAGCAACAAATTCCCAGTTAACCAGCGCCCAGAAATTTTCTAAATATTTAGGGCGGGCATTACGGTAATCAATGTAGTAAGCATGTTCCCATACGTCTACAGTTAATAGTGGCTTATCACCATCAGTCATTGGGTTGGCTGCGTTTGAAGTATTTACGATAGCTAATTTACCATCGGCTTTTTTCACCAGCCAGGTCCAGCCTGAACCGAAGTTCTTCACTGCTGAATCAGATAATTGATCTTTAAATGCAGCGAAAGAACCAAAGTTTTTAGCAATAGCGTCAGCCAGTGCACCTGTTGGTTCACCACCAGCTTTAGGCGCCAGACAGTTCCAGTAGAAGGTATGGTTCCAGACTTGTGCTGCGTTATTAAAGATGCCGCCAGAAGATTTCAAAACGATCTCTTCCAGAGATTTACCTTCAAACTCAGTACCTTTTACTAAGTTATTCAGGTTAACAACGTAGGTGTTGTGGTGTTTACCGTAGTGATATTCCAGAGTTTCAACGGAGATGTGTGGTTCCAGGGCATCTTTAGCATAAGGAAGGGCTGGTAATTCAAATGACATTTTATTGCTCCTCAAGAAAAAAATAGTGCTCATTGATTTCATCAACCCTGAATAACGAGTTGTATGAATCATGAGTCATTTGCAAGAAAACTGTTATTACTTTGTTATAACTTATGATTTTATCAACTTTTTTTTATATTTAAAGGAAAATAGTGGAAAAGATCGGTGTTTGAGTAGGGATTCATCAATGAAGACGCCGGTATCAAAGGAACTGAAGGAAAATAAAAATTAGTTTATGTATTAACTTAAGCGTGAGAGAAATCAGGTAATTGCGTTATAAGGGATACATAATAGAATGTATTCTATCTGCTATACTATAACCCTATAAAAAGTGGTATTTTTTCCTGTCACTATAGTCGCTACAATAGTCATACAATAAGCGCAATGTCTGCTTGAGGAAGCAAAATAATGACGACACTAGAAAAGATTCAACGCCAAATCGCTGAGAACCCAATTTTACTCTATATGAAAGGCTCACCAAAGCTACCTAGTTGTGGTTTTAGTGCTCAGGCAGTTCAGGCACTCTCCGCTTGCGGTGAGCGTTTTGCGTATGTGGATATTCTACAGAATCCTGATATTCGTGCTGAATTACCTAAATATGCTAACTGGCCAACGTTCCCTCAACTGTGGGTGAACGGTGAGCTGATTGGTGGCTGTGATATTATTCTGGAAATGTATCAACGTGGTGAACTGCAGACATTACTGAAAGAAGCTGCAGCAAATGCCGGCTCTCAAGACGCAGAGTAATTAATTTGATTGAAATATAAAGCCCCGATTTTCGGGGCTTTATAGTAATTAGTCTCTGACCTGCTGGTCTGGCGTGACTGGCCAGCCACCGAGTTTTTTCCAACGGTTAACCAGTTCACAAAACAGTTCAGTAGTTCTTTCAGTGTCGTAAAGAGCTGAATGAGCCTGAGAACTGTCAAAAGGGATACCTGCTGTAATACAGGCTTTTGCCAGTACGGTTTGCCCAAGCACTAAACCACTTAGTGCTGCGGTATCAAAGGTGGCAAAAGGGTGAAAAGGGTTACGCTTCAGGCCAGCTCGCTCTGCGGCAGCCATCAGAAAACCATGGTCAAATGTGGCATTGTGCGCAACGACAATTGCCCGGTTACAGTTCTGATCTTTAATTCCTTTACGTACCATTTTAAAAATAGCGTGTAACGCATCATATTCACTGACCGCCCCGCGCAGAGGGTTGGTTGGGTCAATACCGTTAAAGGCTAAAGCGTCAGGGGAGAGTACGGAACCTTCAAAAGGCTCAATATGAAAATGCAGAGATTGGTCACGCATCAACCAGCCCTGATCGTTCATTTTTAAGGTAAAGGCGGCTATTTCTAATAACGCGTTAGTTTTTGCGTCAAATCCTGCGGTTTCAACATCAATCACAACGGGGTAAAACCCACGAAAACGCTCGCTTAAACTGTTTTGAGTATTATTATCAGCCATGTCTACCTGTTCTTTAAAATTTTCAAGCCACTATTATGCCAAATTTTGCCATCTGATGCTTGGTATAATCATTATCTCAGGCAGGGATAATCCCAAACTAAGAAATAATGCTAACCGATCATCAGAAACGATAATATGAGGGTATAAGGGTGTTTATTGAGCATACCTGAGTATGCTCAACGATAGGAAAAAATATAAATTAGTTACCTAATGCCTGACTGGCTTGCTTATTTTCGATCAGTTCAATTTTATAACCGTCAGGATCTTCGACGAATGCAATAATAGTGGATCCACCTTTTACCGGACCCGCTTCACGAGTAATATTTCCACCTGCTTTACGTATTTGTTCACAGGTCGCCGCAACATTATCAACACCCAGAGCGATATGACCGAATGCTGTTCCCATATCATAGCTTTCGACGCCCCAGTTGTACGTCAGTTCAATAACGGCGCCTTGACTCTCATCACTGTAACCGACAAATGCTAACGAATACTTATATTCGGTATTCTCACTGCTGCGCAGTAAACGCATACCTAATACCTTGGTATAGAAGTCAATAGAACGCTGTAAATTACCAACTCGTAGCATGGTATGAAGCAAACGCATGTCGTTATCCTCTTGGTTGTTAAATCTTTCACTCGGTAAATTTGAACAAATTATCCTGTCGCTCAGTATACCCGAGACTGAGCTGAAGTGTTTAATGGATTGATACAGCAAGTACTGAATTGGTTACCGGGAGCAGGCAGTCATTCCTGAATACAATAAACTCCTTGCTTTTTATCATAGTTCAATCTATTACCTATCCATATTCATTATTTTGTTTGCTAAGTAATTCGTTGAGTTTGACTATGCCACAGCAACTGGAATTTTTTGATATCCCATCGCCATGCCGCGGCGTTTGTCAAAGTGACAGCCGGGGATATTGCCTGGGCTGTTTCAGAAGCAGGGATGAACGCTTTAAGTGGATGACACTAAGCGATATGGAAAAACGCGATGTTTTACGCCTTTGTCATCAACGTCGCCTGATCAGAAACCGAAAAGCAATTGCGCAAGATGATAATCAGCCAGAGCAACCTTCTCTATTTTAAATTCACTACTTCTTTTTGGTTATTAATGAGTTAAAACACGTTCATCTATTTTACATAGCGTGATAACGATCACTTAGTTTGATGTTCACTCTGAAATAACGCTATTTATCACCCATAATAAATAGGCTTAGATAATAAGCGATTTATTAAAAGGATAAACAATGAAACGTTATTTAACTGCATTAGCAGCACTGGTTATTTCTGGTGGAATTCAGGCTGCAACTGTTGAGGTTCCTGTTAATAGTGTTTCCGCTGAAGGAATCGGACAATCAGTGGGTACCGTAACCATTAGTGAAACGGATTATGGATTGCTATTTACCCCTAATTTGAAATCATTACCGGCTGGTATTCATGGATTTCATATTCATGAAAAAGGAAGCTGTGAACCAGGAATGAAAGAAGGTAAAGCGGTTGCTGCATTGGCTGCCGGGGGGCATTTCGATCCGGAAAAAACAGGTAAGCATCTGGGGCCCTATGCCAATGGTCATTTAGGTGATTTACCTGCGGTTTATGCTGCGGCTGATGGAACGGCGACTTACCCGGTATTAGCTCCACGTCTGAAAACTATTGAACAAATTAAAGGTCTTGCGCTGATGGTTCATGCTGGTGGGGATAATCATGATGATCATCCTGAACCACTGGGCGGTGGCGGTGCCAGATCGGCCTGTGGTGTAATCAATTAATTCATCACACAGATTATCACTTAATTAATTTAACTTTTTTTTCATCTATTAACGCCAATGTATGTTGGCGTTAATTTCAATCTGTAATTATTTAACATTAATATAATAATTAATTTAAATTTAATCAATATCTCCATCCGCGCCGCACCCTATTGAAATTAAAGATAAAAACCCATTAATGTGTTAATTTGAATGATTAAAGTACACGTTAATTGTCGTTCAAATCATATTTATTGAAATTAATTGCAGATTAATGTTTTAATTATTAGCAATTGAGTGGTGAAAAAAGTCATAATTAGCTTCGTAAGAATATCATTCATTTTACTACTATCGGATATAAAATATGAATTCAAAAACTGAATATACATTAGGTGCAGATATTGCACGATTAGTACGCAGCTGGCGTAGCATTATTGATCTCCAGCTTAAACCAATTGGCTTAACTCAAACGCATTGGATTACGCTTTACTATTTAAATGGCTTACCTCCAAATCAATCGCAAATACAATTAGCGAAAGCAATTGGAATAGAGCAACCCTCATTAGTTCGTACTTTAGATCAATTAGAAGGGATGGGATATGTAAGAAGAGATCCTTGCCCATGCGATCGCAGAGCAAAACAAATTAATCTGACCGAAGACGCTAAACCAATTTTAGGTCAGGTGAAAGAGGTTGTTGATGGAGTTAGAGAGGGCATTCTGCGTGGCGTCAAGGACGAAGAGTTAGCAACATTTGTCAATCTGATCAGGAAGTTTGAGCAAAATATTGCTGATTTATCTGGAAAATAATTTTCTGGCGAACATAAGATTAATTATCTTAGTGTGAATTAATGGTTAAGCACCCCCGTTAGGGGTGTGCACCTTATTTTGTATAAAAATTCTTCCTCACTTTTCTTCGATTAATATCTGGTAATTGCTGATTTTTTTGCTCTAATACTTATTCTGGTCATTTTGATTTATTCATCACAATCACTGAGAAGGTATTAATCATGAAAGCAGGCAATTATATTGGCGTCATGTCAGGCACCAGCCTGGACGGTGTCGATGTGGCATTAGTCAAAATTGATAACGCTACTGTTACGCAAACTGCCAGTTATTCACATCCAATGCCTGCAGATCTCAAAGCGGACGTTTTGTCGGTATGTCAGGGACAAAAAACTACGCTATCTCAAATTGGTCAATTAGATCTTCGTTTAGGCCTTCTGTTTGCCGAAGCTATTCAGGGTTTACTCAATACTCACCATATTAAACCAGAAACTATTACTGCCATTGGATGCCACGGACAAACAGTATGGCATCAGCCGGATGGTGTTTATCCTTTTACTATGCAACTAGGGGATAATAATCGTATTGCTGCCAGTACTGGTATTGTGACGGTTGGTGATTTTCGCCGTAAAGATATGGCATTTGGTGGGCAGGGCGCACCACTGGTACCTGCATTTCATCAGGCCTTGTTGATGGTAGAAGATGAGCGGCGAATTATTTTGAATATTGGCGGTATCGCTAATTTATCATTACTGATTCCGGGGAGTGATGTCACCGGTTTTGATTCTGGCCTGGGAAATATGTTGATGGATGCCTGGATTCAACAACAGCAAGGTTTACCTTATGATAAAGATGCCCTGTGGGCGCTCCAGGGACAGATCTGCGAACCTTTATTACAACAGATGATGTCAGATGCCTACTTTGCGCTACCTGCGCCTAAAAGTACGGGTAGAGAATATTTTAATATTCAATGGTTACAGCATCATTTAATCGCATTTCCCCATCTTAAACCTCAGGACGTGCAAATTACTCTGGCTGAATTAACCGTGCGAACCATTATCGATCAGGTAAAAGCTTCAGGTGGTTGTGACCGGTTATTGGTATGTGGCGGCGGGGCTCGTAACCCATATCTGATGGCACGTATGGCAGCAGCGCTTCCAGAGACCGTGGTAGATACTACCGATAACTACGGCATCAGTGGCGATGATATGGAAGCTATTGCATTTGCATGGTTAGCCGCTCGCACATTATCAGGATTACCGGGAAATTTACCTGCGGTTACCGGCGCATCCAGAGCAACAGTGTTGGGGGCTATCTACACGCCATAGTCTAAGCTTATATAGGTTTATCTATTAATATTGCGTTTTTTCTTATCTAACCATGGGAGACATAATGAAAAAGTTATTAGCAGGATTATTTGTTATTGGGTTAGCTGGCTGTACAGTAACAACGGAGCAGCGGGTTGAAGGTACAACACTGAACTATCAATGCGAAGGCCAGTCGCTATCTGTAATATTGAATAATGAAAAACAGTTAGTGAATGTCATTATTGCCGGAGAACCTCAGCAGCTTCATCAGGTGGTGTCTGCTTCTGGTGCCAAATACAGTAATGACAAATATTCATTCTGGTCTAAAGGTGATACCGCAATGGTGTTGAAAGGTGACGATATCATTATTAATGATTGTAAATTGGTTCAGTAATCGATTCTTATCTGCTGGTTTTCTTTTCGACAAGGTTTGAAATCCGCCATCAGTGAGTGCAAGATAAGGCAAAACAAGATACCAATAGGTTTTCTGATTATGCCAACTCAATTAAGTGATGATATTGCTGACCTACGGCGTGAATACACTCAGGGTGGTTTGCGCCGAAAAGATTTACCTGAAAATCCCCTGGCTTTGTTTGAACTCTGGTTAAAACAAGCTTGTGAAGCTCAAATTCCCGATCCTACCGCGATGTGTGTTGCTACCGTAGATGCTCAAGGACGACCTTCTCAGCGTATTGTGTTACTAAAACACTACGATGAAAAAGGTTTCGTTTTTTATACCAATCTGGGTAGCCGTAAGGCGCAACAAATTGCACAAAATAATCAGGTTAATTTACTGTTTCCCTGGCACTTTTTCGACAGGCAGGTCATGGTTTCCGGTAAGGCTGAACGGCTCTCATCCCTTGAAGTACTAAAATACTTTCACTCACGTCCTAAAGACAGCCAGATTGCTGCCTGGGTATCTCAACAGTCATCCCGAATTTCAACTCGTGGCGTATTGGAAAGTAAGTTTCTGGAGTTAAAACAGAAATTCCTTCAGGGTGAAGTTCCATTACCCAGTTTTTGGGGCGGATTTCGCGTCAGTATTGAGGAAATGGAGTTTTGGCAAGGTGGTGTAAATCGGTTACATGATAGATTTATTTATCAGCGTACAGAAAATCACTGGAATATTGATCGACTGGCACCTTAAATACTGGTCATTGCGTTAATCGGCGTTTATGCTATCCAGTTCATTAAAACTAATTAATTCAGCGGTAATAAATATCGCAGCTTATAACAACGGAGTTATGTATCGATGGCGAACAACCTGATTAAACAATTGCAGGAGCGGGGGCTGGTAGCCCAGGTTACGGACGAAGAGGCACTGGCAGAACGACTGGCACAAGGGCCTATCGCGCTGTATTGTGGCTTTGACCCTACCGCTGACAGCTTGCATTTGGGCCATTTGGTTCCGTTATTGTGTTTAAAACGTTTTCAGTTAGCCGGGCATCAACCAGTTGCATTAGTGGGCGGCGCGACCGGTTTAATCGGTGACCCCAGCTTTAAAGCAGCTGAGCGTAAACTGAATACTGAAGATACGGTCGCTGATTGGGTTGATAAAATCCGCCAGCAGGTTTCACCGTTCCTGGATTTTGATTGTGGCAGTAACAGCGCCAAGATGGCCAACAACTATGATTGGTTTGGTGGCATGAAAGTGCTGACTTTCCTGCGGGATATCGGTAAGCACTTTTCTGTTAATGCGATGATTAATAAAGAAGCGGTAAAACAGCGTCTGAATCGTGATGATAGTGGAATTTCTTTTACTGAGTTCTCCTATAACCTGCTGCAAGCCTATGATTTTGCCTGCCTGAATAAAGAACATGGTGTTGAGCTACAAATTGGTGGTTCTGACCAGTGGGGTAACATCACATCCGGTATTGATTTAACCCGTCGTCTGCATCAGAAACAAGCCTATGGCTTTACCGTACCATTAATCACTAAGTCTGATGGCACTAAGTTCGGTAAAACTGAAGGTGGCGCAATTTGGCTCGATCCAAAGAAAACCAGCCCATATAAGTTTTATCAATTCTGGATCAATACTGCTGATGCTGATGTGTATCACTTCCTGAAATTCTTCACCTTTATGAGTATTGAAGAGATTAATGCGCTGGAAGAAGAAGATAAAAACAGCGGTGTTGCACCTCGTGCTCAATATGTACTGGCAGAGAACGTAACCCATTTAGTGCATGGTGAGAAAGGATTAGCTGCTGCGAAGCGTATCACACAAAGCCTGTTCTCTGGTGAGCTGGCAGATATTACTGAAGAAGACTTTGCTCAACTGGCTCAGGACGGTATGCCTGCGGTTGAACTGGAAAACGGCGCTGATTTACAGCAGGCACTGGTAAGTGCAGAACTGGTACCGTCACGCGGTCAGGCCAGAACCATGATTAGCTCAAATGCAGTAACGATCAATGGTGAGAAGCAATCCAGTCCGGAATATGTCTTTACTGATAGCGATCGTTTGTTTAATCGCTATACGCTATTACGTCGTGGTAAAAAACATTATTGCCTGCTGATTTGGAAATAAGCTGGAAATAAATTGTTCCATAAATTCGGTCGCTAAGCGGCCGAATTTTTTGCCTTGAACGTAGCATTCATCGTTTGATATCTGACACAATATTGCCAATACCTTTCTTATCTTAGGGACATGCCATCATGAAAAATATCTTATCCATTCAATCCCACGTGGTATATGGCCATGCAGGGAATAGCGCTGCTGAATTTCCAATGCGCAGGATGGGTGTGAACGTATGGCCGCTAAATACAGTACAGTTTTCTAACCATACCCAGTACCGTCAATGGGAAGGGTGCGTAATGCCCGCCAGTCACTTAACGGATATTGTTCGTGGTATCAGTGAAATTAACCAATTGGTACGTTGTGACGTTGTTCTGAGTGGTTATATTGGTTCCCCGGAACAGGGAAAGAGCATTTTAAATGCGGTGGCATCTGTTAAAGCAGCAAATCCTAAAGCGCGATATTTCTGCGATCCTGTTATGGGGCATCCTGAGAAGGGCTGTATTGTTGCACCAGGCGTTTCAGAATTTTTTTGTCAGGAAGCATTACCACTGAGCGATATGATGGCTCCAAACCTGCTGGAATTGGAGATCTTAAGCGGTAAAACCATTACTTCGGTTGATGAAGTTGTCAGTGCTGCCCGTGAGTTGTGTAAACAAGGCCCTGAACTGATTTTAGTTAAGCACCTGAGTCGTGCTGGTTATCGTGCAGATGCCTTTGAAATGGCGCTGGTAACACCTGATGAAGCATGGCATATCAGCCGTCCTCTGGTGGATTTTGGTCCTCGTCAACCGGTGGGTGTTGGTGATATCACCAGTGGTTTGCTGCTGGTTAATTTATTACTGGAAAAAACGTTGCCAGATGCCTTAGAACACGTAACAGCTGCCGTTTATGAAGTGATGTTGGAGACCCAACGCAGAGGTGAATATGAACTGCAATTGGTGGCTGCACAGGACAAAATGGTTAACCCGGAACATCATTTTAAAGCGATCAAACTCTAAGATTATATCGACATGTATCGTAATGTTTACAAATAAAAAAACGGGCTAGATGGCCCGTTTTTTTATCTCAATCAAAAGACAAAATCAATGTAAGCCTTCAGCTTTAAGTGCAGCGGCTGTCGCTGGTCGTGCGGCAATTCGTTCCATATAGGCAGCCAGTGACTTTAATGCACTCAGATCCAGTTTTACCGCAGCAGCCCAACGGGTCACGGTAAACAGATAGGCATCCGCTACGCTAAATGAAGCGCCTAAAACATACTCTTGTTTTTCCAGCACGCTATCAACATAGGTAAATTGCTTGAGTAATTTCTCTTTAGCAATTTTCTTATATTCTTCTGGTGTCTGTGGATTGAACAACGGGCTAAAGCCTTTATGTAGTTCAGTTGAAACAAAGTTTAGCCATTCGATAGCATGGTAATATTCGGGAGTTCCTGCGCCTGGCATCAGGTGTTTACCGGGAACTTTATGTGCAATGTACTGAACAATAGCCACACCTTCAGTCAAAATACTGCCATCATTCAACTCCAAAGTTGGTACTTGTCCTTTGGGGTTAACGGCCAGAAAGTCTGCTCCATGCTCGGTTTTCTTGGTGGCTAAATCCACTTTTTCTACTGAGTAGTTCAGGCCGCTTTCATTCAGAATGATGTGAGGGGATAACGAACAGGCACCTGGCTTATAATATAATTTCATTAAAACTCTCCGTGCAGTTAAAGGTATCAGACTAACGGTATAAAACCGTAAGGTATCGTATTGTATCTTGCCTGAAAGATGTTTGATATATGTTGTTAAATGGTAACTAAATATCAGTAGAAAAACCGGTAAACTGTCAGTTTAACCTGTTAAGCAGCTGCCAGATTAGTCCTGATTGTTTTGCATCATTCGGTGTATTAGCGGTGCGGAGATAACCATCAATACTGCAATAATGGCAGTTACGATACCAATCGTCATAAACCATTCGCTGTACAACGCCAAAGAAATATAAGGAGAGTCACTGTTCAGAGGAGGAATAGTTTTTGATGCAATTTTACCTGCCGTTAATGCTGCGACAGCAAAGGTGAAAAACCACATGATGGTGATAAAGTTTTTTAATTCCGACGGTACCATACGATTAACCACAATAAGCCCTAATGCGGAAATCGACAGATGGCCAATGCTATGTAAGGCGTAACTTAATATTAACCAGTTAGCAGAGATAAATCCTGAACTGTCAGAAAAAGCAGCGCCCCAGGGTAAAACCAGAAATGAAGTGGAGCAAAGTACCATACCTATAGCTAACTTATGAGGTATGGGCAGATAACTACCCAATCGATTGTATAAAGCAGCGAGCATGGGGGCGGTAATAATAATCCAGATGGGATTCAGTGCCTGAAATTGTTCAGGTAGAAACGAAATATTGAAGACTAAATGGGAAACGTGATTAATGGCAAAAAAGTTAAGTGAAGTGGGGATTTGAAGATACAGAGTGAAAAAGACAAATACTATGAATAATAGAATAAAAATAACCCCCATTTTCCGGCGCATTTCGGATTTAAGGCGAGCTATATCTTTCCAATAAAATATGACGCAAGCGATGACTAAAATCGCTAAAACCCAGGGAGCTACTTTCTGATTACGCAACAGAGCTATGCCAAAAACAATAGCAACCGCAATAATAGTCGTTACCAGTAACCCGATCTTTAGGGAAACGGGTTGTTGGTCAGCCAGCGTTCCCTGTTTATCGAGATAATGTTTACCAAAAATTAAATGAATAATGACCAGGAACATACCAAATACACTCAACGAAAAGGCGATGTTCCAGTCATAATGATGAGCAATCCAGGGGGTCAAAAGTACTGCGGCAATAGAGCCCAGGCAGGCCAGAATATGATACAGCGTGAATCGGGTACGATTATAAATACCCGATAGCAAAGAGGCCGGATTAGTTTTAAATAGTCCATGGCCTATCGCAATAGTTGCCAGACCGGGGTAGAACAATTCATTTTGACGATTAGAGAATACCAGCAGGACATAGCCGGCCATCATGATTAATGAGCCTAAAAGCAGGGTGTGTTTAATTCCGATAACTTGTTCACCCAACCAGCGACCAACGGAAATAAAACCAAAAGCCAGAGCAACATAGATAGAAAATAGCCTGAAGGCATCTGCCAGTGTCATTTCAAGTTGCCAGACAAAATAAAGTGGAAGGATGCACTGTAAACCGTAATAACTAAAACGCTGCCATAACTCCAATATCGATACCAGATAGAAAGAGCGGGACTGGTTGAAAAGATCCTGAGTAGCTATAGACACCATCACCTCTGGCTTTTAGATCGTCTAACGAGCGGCGATATTGATTAATTATGGCATTAAGTTTAGTTAAAGCGGCAGAAAACCCAAGGAGTTACCGTCAGATTACGATCGCCTGCAAATAATATTATTCAGTCTTTTCTTTAAATTCGCACAGGTCTTCAATCAAGCAGGAACCACAACGAGGTTTACGGGCAATGCAAGTATAGCGACCATGCAGAATCAACCAGTGATGACAATCAACTTTAAATTCAGCCGGAACGACTTTAAGTAATTTTTCTTCCACCAGTTCAACGGTTTTACCTGGAGCAAAACGGGTGCGGTTACATACGCGAAAAATATGAGTATCAACAGCAATTGTTGGCCAACCAAAGGCGGTATTTAAAACCACATTAGCGGTTTTACGGCCTACACCAGGTAGTGCTTCAAGCGCCTCACGATTTTCTGGCACCTGACTGTTATGTTTTTCAATCAGAATACGACAGGTTTTAATGACATTCTCAGCCTTACTGTTAAACAAGCCAATGGTTTTGATGTACTCTTTAACACCATCAACGCCTAACGCCAGAATAGTTTCTGGCGTATTGGCGATAGGATAAAGCTTAGCCGTCGCCTTATTTACGCTAACATCCGTTGCCTGTGCTGAAAGTAATACAGAGATCAATAGCTCAAATGGGCTGGAGAACGCCAGTTCAGTGGTAGGCGTAGGGTTGTTATCACGCAGCCGGGTTAAGATTTCTATGCGTTTTGCCTGATTCAAACCGGGTATCCTTACTTAATTATTTAACGTTTTCATCTGACAGAGTGGAGATTTTTACCTCTGTAGATTTTTGTTTATAGGCTTTTACCTTCTCATCAATAACATATTTCAACGCCAGCAGAAACCCGAGGCCTAAAAACGCACCGGGCGGTAATATTGCCAGCAAGAAGGCGTTATCCAGATGTAGAACTTCAATACGTAGAACTTTAGCCCAGGAACCCAACAGAGAATCAGCTCCATCAAACAGGGTACCATTTCCCAGAATTTCTCTCATGCCACCCAAAATAAACAGCACAATAGTTGCACCAAAACCCATAGCAAAGCCATCCAGTGCGGATAACGATACCGGGTTTTGTGCTGCATAGGCTTCCGCACGGCCGATGACTATACAGTTGGTAGTAATCAGAGGGATGAAAATGCCTAATGATTGATATAAACCATATGCATAGGCGTTAATTAATAATTGAACGACGGTAACGACACAGGCAATGATCATAACGTAAATAGGAATACGGATCTCTTGTGGTACCCAGCGACGTAAAGCTGATACTGCTACGTTAGTACAAACCAGAACCAGCGTGGTAGCAAGACCAAGGCCAAGAGCATTAGTAGCAGTAGAAGAGACTGCCAGCAGAGGGCAAAGGCCTAATAGCTGAACCAGTGCAGAGTTGTTTTTCCACAAACCTTGATTAAGCAGCGTCTTTATTTCGCTCATTTACTCTGCCTCGCAGTGGGGGAATGATTCAAACTGTTGGTGATGATGCTGTATATAAAGCGCTGTCTGTTTTACGGCTTTTACTACTGCTCTTGGAGTAATAGTGGCACCGGTAAACTGATCAAACATACCGCCATCTTTACGTACCAGCCATTGTTTATCCTGCTCACCATCTACCTGTTTTCCGGCAAAATGGGTGATCCAGTCAGAGATACGTAATTCTATTTTATCACCAAGCCCCGGGGTTTCATGATGCTCAAGAGTACGAACGCCCAATACCTGGCCGTTAAAATCAGCAGCAACCATCAATTGAATGGCACCAGAATAACCATCAGGTGCAGTTGTTTCTATTACTGCAGCTACCGGAGTGTAGCCTTTACGGGCAATAAACAGTCTGTGAGATCGATCGGTACCTAAAGCCTTATCCGTGACAACGTAACACTCATCCTGCAATGTATTATCATAAAGAGCCGCTGGAATGACTTGATCAAATAGCGCTTTTTGCTGCTGAATCGCCTGTTTTTCGATAGTGGATTTAGTCAGTAGATAAACACCTGAAGTAATACCAGTTGCCAGTGCAGCATAAAGGGCCAACGTCAGGCCGTGTCGTCTCATGGTACTCAGCATTGGGGCTCCTTAGCGATGTCCATAAGCACGGGGTTGAGTATAGTGGTCGATCAACGGCACGGTAATGTTCGCCAGTAAAATGGCAAAAGCCACCGCATCAGGATAACCGCCGTAGCTACGAATCAGCCAAACCAGCACGCCAACTAACACACCGAAAATTAATCGGCCCTTTACTGTCGTAGAAGCAGTTACCGGATCGGTAATAATAAAGAAGGCACATAACATGCTGGCACCTGAAAGCAGATGAAACCAGGGTGCTGCATTATGTGAAGGATCCAGTAACCAGCCAATGGTGGAGACAATTGTTAATGTCAGTAGAAAACTAATAGGCAGATGCCATTGAATCACTTTCTTTCCAAGCAGGAACAGCCCACCAATGAGGAATCCGACATTCACCCATTGCCAACCAATACCACCCAAACTGTTATAAATCGGCTGGCTTAATACTTCAGTAATGCTGTGACCACTACGTAGTCCAGTTTTTAAGGTATCTAATGGCGTGGCCTGGCTGACACCATCGATGCCTGACATCAATTTGAAAACATCATCGCCTTGAGTGCTGTGCCCGCTAAAGATGATACTCAGCGTATCCATCAGGCCAATATGGGTTGCCTGAAGTGGAGCAGGAGGCAACCAACTGCTCATTTGAACCGGGAAGGAGATCAGTAGAATAACGTAACCCACCATCGCCGGATTGAATGGATTTTGCCCCAGACCACCATACAACTGCTTTGCGATGACAATGGCAGCAAAAGTACCGATCACAATAATCCACCATGGTGCGAGTGGAGGTATGCTGATCCCCAATAATATGGCGGTTAGCAGGGCGGAATTATCGCTTAACTGAGGACCAATGGGTTGATGTCGCAGCTTCAATACCGCCGCTTCAGCGCATAACGCAACAATTACAGCCAGTACAACTTGAATTAAATTACCGTAGCCAAAGAAATACCATTGTGCAGCAATTCCCGGTATACAGGCCAGCACTACCAACAGCATTAATCGCTGTGTTGATTGTTGACTGTGTGAAAATGGTGAGCTGGTTATACGAAATGACATCTATTCTTCACCTGTTGCGGTTAACTGAAGTGCAGCTTGTTGAGCTTTACGCGCTTTTACCCGTGCGATTGCCTCGGCAACGGCGGCTTTGCGTTCATCAACTTCTGCTACTGGCTGAGTTTCAATGGTTTGTTGCTGCTGTTCAGAAGATTCAGATTGTTGCTGCATTTCCTCACGTTGCTCTTTTCGTGCTTTAGCACGAGCAATAGCTTCAGCTACTGCGGCCTTACGATCGTCCACAGGTACTGTAACTTGTTGACTAACACTTGTTTCTTTTGGGTTTGCCGATGCGGCTACAGGCACTGAGTTAGCTTGCTGCTGTGCTTTACGCGCTTTAACGCGAGCGATAGCCTCAGCAACTGCATTTTTACGGTCATCTGTATCAGATGTCTCTGAAACGTTCTGTTCAACAGGTTTTATCTCAGCTTGCTGTTTTTGTTCTTTTTTAGCTTTAGCGCGAGCTATAGCGGCAGCCAGTGCAGCTTTACGTGAGTCTTGTTCAGTATCAACGTTATTGTTAACGGATACTTCAGATTGTTCAACGAGTTGACTGGCTTGTCGTTGGGCTTTTCTGGCCTGTCTGAGAGCAATAACTGCGCTGTTATCCGGCAGTAATTTTCCATCAACGGATTTAATCACTGGTATTGTTGAGCTATTACTATTTTCAACGGGGTTCTGTTGTTTTACTCGTTCTAATGCGGCTTGAATAATATGGTTATCTTTATCGTCTAAACGAGTCTCAGCCTGTTTATGACGCTGTTGACGCGCGAGCTTCTCTTTTTCAAGACGAGCCTGTCTGGCTTCAAAACGAATTTTGGCTGTGCGGGCCAGCTCAGCTAACTGGTCCTGTTCACGAATTTCTGCTTTTTCCTGACGATAGTATTGCACCAAAGGAATATTGCTGGGGCAAACGTAAGCACAGGCACCACATTCTATACAATCGAACAGATTATAATTACGAGCTTTTTCATGCTCCTTGCCGCGACTGAACCAGTAAAGTTGCTGAGGTAATAATCCCGCCGGGCAGGCATCGGCACACTGAGTGCAACGAATACAGGCCTGCTCTTGTTGTGGTGGTTCAATTTCATCGCTTGATGGTGCAATAATACAGTTGCTCATTTTGGTTACCGGTACTTGCATATCCGGTAACGCAAAGCCCATTAACGGGCCTCCCATAATCACCATCGGTTTGGTTTGAGGTTGATATTGGAGCTGTTGCAGAAGTTCAGACACCGGGGTACCTAACAGCACCCAGAAGTTTCCTTTATCCTGAAGCGCTTCTCCGGTTAGGGTAACAATACGTTCGATCAGCGGTTCACCATTAATCACTGCACGTTTGATGGCGTATACCGTACCTACGTTCTGCATTAATACGCCAATATCTGACGAACGCCCGCCATGTGGCACTTCAAGTCCGGTAAGGATCTTGGTTAACTGTTTAGCTCCGCCGGAAGGGTATTTAGTAGGAATAACGCGTAGGGAAATATCAGACGATCCGTTACGTTGTAACGCTTGTTTTAATTGTTGAATGGCTTCTGGCTTATTATCTTCAATACCAATCAGAATACTTTCAGGTTTCAGAATATGACGCAGAATCTCACAGCCGATAATTAACTCATCAGCATATTCCTGCATCAACCGATCGTCGGCAGTAATATAAGGTTCACATTCGGCACCGTTAATGATCAGGGTATTTACCCGGCTTAATGCACCATTGATTTTGCTGGCGGTAGGGAATACTGCACCACCTAAACCAGCAATACCGGAACGATGAATATGTTCGATTAACTGTTCCGACGTATAAGACAAGTAATCATCTAACGGTTGTAGCTCGGCCCATTGTTCAAGACCATCAGGTTTCAGGCGAATACAGCGTTCAGGAATAGCGGACGGATGGGTACTTGGATAATAATCGATATCTATAACTGTACCAGACGTGGAAGCATGCACCGGTAAAGCGCGGTTCTTACCCGTGGTTAGCTTTTGGCCTTTAAAGACATATTCGCCTTGTTTTACCAGCAGTTCTCCCTCAGGACCAAGATGCTGTTGCAGAGGGATCTGTAAGTAATCCGGTAGCGCAGGGCGTCTGATAGGGATAAGGCGTGTTTGATCTTTCATCTCAGGAGTATGAATGCCGCCGTCGAAATCCCAGACTTTGGTTTTTCTGAACTTAGCAAATAGATCAAACATGTGAATTAATCTCTAGCACTTTAACGGGTATGGCTTGCAGGTCCCATTTCCAGGTTGAGGTTGTCTGCTCCACCGGACGCATTTCAATGCAGTCTGTAGGACAAGGTGCAACACAGAGATCGCATCCGGTACAAAGATCGGTGATTACAGTATGCATAGCCCTGGTTGAACCAACAATGGCATCAACAGGACAAGCCTGAATACATTTGGTACAACCAATGCAGTTATTTTCATCAATAAATGCCACTTTGCGCACCGGATTGCTCTCCATGGTGGCCTGATCAAGCGGTTGAGGATCGATACCCAGCGTATCAGCCAGCTTTAGCATCACCGCTTCACCACCGGGGGCACATTTATTGATCATTTCGCCATTATTAGCCACGGCTTCGGCGTAAGGACGGCAGCCGGGATAGCCGCATTGACCACATTGGCTTTGGGGCAATAGTGCCTCAACCTTATCGACGATAGGATCGGCATCTACCTGAAAACGACGGGCAGCAAAACCCAAAATAGCACCACACACCAACGCCAGTAACGTTAGTGCAATAATGCTGGACCATAAAGAAAACATTAAAACCTTACCAACCCGGTGAAACCCATAAATGCCAGTGACATTAATCCGGCTGTAATTAACGCGATGGATGAACCTTTAAATGGAGCAGGCACATCAGCAGAGGCCAGACGTTCACGAATAGCGGCAAAAAGAACCATAACAAATGAAAAACCAACCGCAGCGCTAAAGCCGTACACGGTAGATTGCATAAAGTTGTGTGATTGATTAACGTTAAGTAACGCTACGCCCAGCACCGCACAGTTAGTGGTAATCAAGGGTAAGAATATTCCCAGCAGGCGATAAAGTACCGGGCTGGTTTTACGCACCACTAACTCTGTGAACTGAACCACAACGGCGATAACAAAAATAAACGCCAGGGTACGTAAGTAGGACAACCCTAACGGTTCTAAAATATAATTTTCAACCAGCCATGCACAGATGGAGGCAAGCGTTAGCACAAATGTTGTTGCTAATCCCATTCCGATGGCCGTTTCCAGCTTTTTCGATACCCCCATAAAAGGGCATAAGCCTAAAAACTTAACCAACACGAAGTTATTGACAAAAACAGTGCCAACAAAAAGTAGCAAATAATCGCTCATTAAACTGCCTAAAAGAGAAGAAGCCGCCATATTATCAATAATTGGCGGCTTAATCACAACACTGTAAGTGTAGGGGTATTGGTATTTACCTCTATAGAGGTAAACAAACGACGTTAACTCAGGCCAATAATTTCCCCGGATTGATCGATATCAATATTACGATAGGCGGGTAGCGTACCTAAACCCGGCATAGTCATAATATTTCCTGCATAAGCGCGGATAAATCCAGCCCCGGCAGAAACCCGGAAAGAAGAAATCGTGACAGTAAAATCTTTTGGCACATTCTTTAATGCCGGATCGGCACTAATTGATAGCGGCGTTTTTGCTATGCATAAAGGAAGATGACCAAATCCGGCTTTCTCCAGTTGTGCTAACTGGTCAGAGGCTTGAGCGGTCAGGACTGCCTGTTTTGCGCCGTAAGTATTAACCAGAGTCTGTACTTTTTCCAATAAACTGGCGTTATCAGGATAGAGTAAGGTGACTCCCTGTTGTTTTTCACATACGTCGGCAACCAGCTCAGCCAGTTTTGCCGTTCCGGCACCGCCTGCAGCAAAGGCATCACTGATCTCTACGCCTTCAGCACCACAGGATAGGGCGTATTTGCGTAGGTATTCCAGCTCTTCACCTGAGTCAGTTGGGAATCGGTTAATGGCGATCACTACCGGTAAACCATAGCGTTTGGCGTTGGCAATATGCCAGCCTAAGTTTTCACAGCCCTGCGCTAATAGTTCAACATTACTTTCCGCAATTTCCGCTGGCAGTGGTTGGCCCGGTTTAATATTAAATTTACCACTATTGGCTTTCAGGCTACGTAATGTTGCCACTAAGACCACACAAGATGGCTGGATGCCTGACTGGCGATACTTAATATTGAAGAATTTCTCCATTCCCATATCAGAACCAAAACCGGCTTCGGTTACAACATAGTCTGCTTGCTGTAAACCAATACGGTCAGCAATAACCGAGGAGTTACCGTGGGCAATATTAGCGAAAGGCCCGGCATGAATCAGTACCGGAGTATTTTCGCTGGTTTGCATCAACGTTGGTTGGATGGCATCTTTCATCAATACCGTCATGGCACCGGCCACTTCCAGACGTTCTGCAGTAATAGGTTTGCCGTGAATATCAAGAGCCAGAATTATGCGGCCAATACGTTGACGCATATCTTTTAGATCTTCTGACAGAGCAAGGATCGCCATCAGTTCAGAAGCGGCAGTAATATCATAACCATCAGCGCGTTCAACGCCGTTAACTCCTCCGCCAACACCAACAGTGATATGACGTAAAGCACGGTCGTTGTGGTCAACTACGCGCTTCCAGAGAATATGGTTCATATCAATATTTAATGCAGGCAGGTCGGTTTGTTCAGTGAATCGATCGCCTAAACGATGTTCATGATACAAACGAGCATCTAATGCTGCCGCTGCCAGATTATGCGCAGCAGTTATTGCATGAATATCGCCAGTAAGATGAAGGTTTAACTTCTCCATCGGCAGCACTTGAGCCTTTCCTCCACCTGCAGCACCGCCTTTCACGCCAAATACCGGACCAAGACTTGGCTGGCGAATACAGGCGATACAAGGTTTACCGATAAAATTAAAACCCTGACTTAAACCAATAGTCGTCACGGTTTTACCTTCACCCAGTGGCGTAGGCGTGATGCTGGAAACTAAAACCAGTTTACCTTTAGAAGCCTGAGGATTGATTAATGACAGCTCGACCTTGGCCATACTGGAGCCATAAGGGATAAGATATTCTGAAGTGATGCCATAACGTTGTGCAATTTCTTGAATTGGCTTAAGTGATGGTGAAGATGCCATTCTCTACATGATCCTATGTATTAAAATCAAGATACCCAGCGGGCGGGAGTAAGCGAAGGCCAAATTATGTCATAAATCAAAGCAAAAATGGGTAAGAATAATCACTTTATTTGTCTTTTAGTTTTTGATGAATCTACTGACTATGCGGCAAGGGTATCGTTTGCGTAATGGCAAAATTTGCATTTTTGTCAAAACGGAATAGATTACGAGATTCAATTAGTAAGGTATGTAGCTAAAGGTTGTTTTCCATGTCGTGGTTGAAGTTTTTAAAAGTAGATACTTTTCTGGTTATGTTGATTGGCGTGATGATTTTAGCGACGCTATTTCCCTGCGAAGGGGACGCCAGAGTTTTTTTTGGTTATCTGACTAAAGCGGCGATTGCGTTACTGTTTTTTATGCATGGGGCAAAGCTGTCCCGGCAGAACATTCTTAATGGTATTCGACATTGGCGTTTGCATTTGATTGTTTTTGCCAGCACTTTTGTATTATTTCCATTACTGGGCCTTAGCCTGTCAGTATTTGTGCCCGATTTAATGTCAACGGGCATCTATCTGGGCTTTCTTTATCTTTGCGCCTTGCCCGCCACAGTTCAATCTGCAATTGCCTATACCTCTATTGCAGGTGGTAATGTGGCGGCTGCGGTTTGTAGCGCTTCTGCATCAAGTATGTTGGGTGTATTTATTTCGCCGATCCTGGTTGGGCTTTTGATGCATACTCAAGAGGGGAGCCAGGATACCTTACAGGCGATCCTTAATATTGTAATACAATTAATGTTGCCTTTTATTATTGGTCACCTTTCTCGTCCTTTTATTGTTAACTGGATTGAAAGATATAAAAAATTGATTAATACCACCGATCGCAGTTCTATTTTATTAGTGGTTTATACCGCCTTTAGCGATGCTGTTATTGGGGGAATATGGCACCAGGTTAATCAATGGTCTTTGTTAATTATTATTATTTTTTCAATATTACTATTGGCAATTGTATTAATTATTAATACCTGTCTGGCTCGGTGGTTGGGGTTTAGTATTCAGGATGAAATAACCATTATTTTTTGTGGCTCTAAGAAGAGCCTGGCCAACGGTATACCTATGGCTAATGTGCTTTTCCCGGCTGCATCTGTTGGGATGATGGTATTGCCATTGATGATCTTTCACCAAATCCAACTCATGGTATGTACATTTTTAGCACAACGCTATGCAAAGAAAATCGCTATAATAGAGGAATGGAACAATAAATAACTGCAACAATCTTTAATTATTGAAAATGTTATTTTATGTAAATAATTGTCTTGATAAGAACTTGCTTATCAAGCCGTTGTCATACAATATGCACAGCGTTGTCTCAAATACACGTTAATTTGCTATCTCTTCTAGCGTATTAATATCTACTTGAACAAAGGCTAATTTTTGTCCGTTAGCGCTGCGTTGCAGCAAGAGAAAGCAGAACCTGAATGTCGAAATTTAAACAACCTGAATTTCATTACTCCTACCTGATGCCAAAGTATTGGTTAACCTGGTTTGGGCTTATTACACTTTATTTATTAGTGCAGTTACCCTATCCAGTGATTCATTTTATTGGTACCCGAACTGGTCATTTATCAATGCGCTTTTTAAAGCGTCGTAAACATATTGCCCGGCGTAATTTGGAGCTTTGTTTTCCTAACCTGAGTTTAGATGACAGAGAGAAGCTTCTGGTTGAGAACTTTGAATCATTAGGAATGGGGTTACTGGAAACGGGAATGGCCTGGTTTTGGTCCGATAATCGGATCAAAAAATGGTGCAAGGTCGATAATATCGAGATCATGTCACGTATTCGTGCTGATGGGAAAGGGGTGTTATTGGTAGGCGTCCATTTTTTAACCCTCGAGTTAGGGGGCCGAATTTACGGCATGTACAATCCTGGTGTTGGTGTTTACCGCCCGCACAATAATAAGTTGATGGATTGGGTTCAGTGCAAAGGCCGCAGCCGTTCAAATAAGTATTTTATTGACCGTCATGATATTAAAGGCATGATTCGTGAGCTGCGCAAAGGAGAGATCCTTTGGTATGCACCCGATCATGATTATGGCCCGCGTAACAGCGTATTTGCGCCATTCTTTGCGGTTCCTCAAGCAGCAACAACCATTGGAACCAGCATATTAATGCGTCAGGCTAATCCGGTAATATTACCTTTTACGCCGAAACGCCATATTGATGGTAGTGGTTATACTGTAATGGTAACTGAGCCACCAACTGGTTTCCCAATGGATAACTCTACGGAAGCAGCAAAATTTATGAATAAAGTGGTTGAGAAAGAAATATTGAAAGCACCTGAGTTGTATATGTGGCTACATCGTCGATTTAAGACGCGGCCAGCAGGTGAGATATCTCTTTATTAATCAATTTATAAGGGTGAAAAATAACCAGTTTAGTTGTTTTACCCAAAAGAGTGAGAAATCGCTTGCGTTATGTGGTTCATTATGAGTAAATGTGAACCGGCCTGTGCTACAGACCTATTTATGTACGACATTAGAGTAAAGCAGTTCCTTCTTAAAGCCGTTATCTTTTGATTTCGCTTATTAGACGAACATCTTCTTAGTGCCTCCATAAGTAATGACTCTGAAAATCTGGCCATAATGCCTATACCCTATGATGTATGGCAGGTTAACTAATTTAAAGGTAAGTAAAGATGTCCAAGAAAACTGGCAAAGTTAAATGGTTCAATGAAAGCAAAGGTTTTGGTTTTATTGAGCAAGATGATGGTGGTAAAGACGTATTCGTTCACTTCTCTGCTATCGCTAGTGAAGGTTTTAAAACTCTGGCTGAAGGCCAGAAAGTTGAATATACCATTCAAGACAGCCCACGCGGTCCAGCAGCTGCAAACGTTGTTGCTCTGTAATTAGCAGCAAACGTTAAGGAAGATAAGATAAGCCTCTGGTTTTCTTAGCTTCAGTGACAAGGAACCCGCATCGCTGATGCGGGTTTTTTTGTGGTCTTGGAACAGAAAATTTACTTGAACCTGATATTCCAGGTACAGATGTTGTAAAAACTTACTGTAGAAGGAAATGAAATAACTGAATAAATTAAGAGGTAAAAATTATGACCCTAAGAATGGGACTCGTAAAATGGTTTGATAAAAACCAAGGTATTGGTTTAATTACTCCACTGGATGGCAGTACTGAACTTTATGTAGATCGTAAGTCAATTGCGACATCCACTAAATCGTTGACTGAAGGGCAAAACGTAGAATTTTCTACTTATAAAACTTCCCGCGGTCTGTTAGCAACGGATGTTATCGCATTTTAATTATTTAATTGATAATGATATGGAGGAAGAGTTTAACTAAAGTTTCTGCATCATTACCGTGTTAAATCACAATTAACACGCCTCTCAAACCTTGCTGCTTTAATGTTATACTTCCTTCATAAAAATTCTATTTACTCTATATCGGTATTTCCGATATTCAATATTTCGCCAGGATTTCGCTATGCAATATCAATGTCCACTTTGTCACCAGCCGTTGCAATTGGACAATCAGGTATGGCAATGCAGTAATCGCCACCAGTTTGATCGGGCAAAAGAAGGGTATGTGAACCTGATGCCTGTTCAGCATAAAAAATCTAAAAATCCTGGCGATAATCAAATGATGATGCAAGCCCGCCGCCAGTTTCTGGATGCGGGTTATTATCAACCACTAAGAGATGCCATTTTCTCACTGCTGAATAATTCATTATCTGATGATTTAGTGCCTCAGGCACTATTAGATATAGGTTGTGGTGAAGGTTATTACACTGGTTTTTTGGCTGAAAAATTAAAGCAACACAGAGACATTACGGTTTATGGTCTGGATATTGCTAAAGGTGCAATACGTTCAGCCGCTAAACGTTATAGTTCAGCTGAATTTTGTGTCGCATCCAGCCATCTTTTACCCTTCAGTGACCAATCTATGGATGCAGTATTGAGAATCTATGCGCCTTGTAAGGCTCAGGAGCTCTGTAGAGTAGTTAAAACAGATGGTTTGATTGTAGCTGTTACTCCGGCCCCAAATCACTTGATACAGCTTAAAGGGCTTATCTATCAAACGCCTCAACCTCATGAGGATAATGAAGAACATATTGAAGGGTTTTATCTGATAGAAAGTCAGCGTTTAAGTTATAAGATGAATTTACCGGGTGAGCAGGCGGTCAATTTACTACAAATGACACCTTTTGCCTGGAAGGCCTCAGAGCAATTGATTGCTGAACTTTCTGACAATACCGATTTTTATTGTGAAACGGATTTCTATATCCGTTTGTACCGCAAAAAATAACAAACGGGGCTTTAGCCCCGTTTGATTAAAACATCTTATTTTTATGCCAGATTGCTAACCATTGCCCGCATATCACTACCGGTCGGTGTCTGGTGCAGTCGTAAACCAAACTGTGGAATGATAGAGAAGATATGGTCGAAAATATCTGACTGGATACCTTCATATTCAACCCAGGCAACCGTGTTGGTAAAGGCGTAAATTTCCAAAGGAATACCTTCTGAGCTAGCCTCTAACTGTCTGACCATTAAGGTCATATTCTGGTGAATTCCCGGATGTGCTTTCAGGTAAGCGTGTATATAAGCGCGTAATGTACCAAGGTTGGTTAACCTACGGCCATTAATTGGCAGACTTAAGTCAATATGATGTTGGTGATTATATTGTTCGATCTCTTTTGCTTTACTTTCAATGTAAGGTTCAAGCAGATAACTATGCTGTAGTGACTGTTGTTGCTCTGATGATAAAAAACTGACGCTGGTAGCATCAATTCTGATGCTACAGTTGAGAAAATAAGTTTAATTCTCTGTTAATTAAAGGGTATAAATCCTTTAACCTGAAGGGCTAAGCGTTGAAGAATGGCGGCAGTAAGGCCCCAAATTAGATTATCCGCGTAATAAAGAAAGTAGATACGTAAGGGTTTACCACGACGAACAATATCAATGGAATGATAGTTTTCGCTATTTAAAGCGTAGTCCAAAGGGATTTCAAACAATGTCTCCACTTCATGATGATTTTTAATGAAGTTTAATCCTGCAGGTAGTACTCCAACAACCGGAGTAACCTGAAAACCGCTAACGCTGTCCATTGCTGGTAATTGACCGATAATTTCAACGCATCCCGGATTTAGTCCAACCTCCTCGTAGGCTTCTCTGAGTGCCGTGGTTTCTGGCAATATATCTGTCTCATCTGTTGCACCACCAGGAAAGGCGACCTGGCCCGGATGTTTACGTAAAGCGGAAGATCGTTTCGTCAACAATAAAGAAGGTTGTTGACCATTAATTATCGGGATTAATACCGCTGCTTTTCGTAGTTGAAATGTATCATAGGCCGGTGGCGGTAACTGAAGCTGAAAACGCTGAATAAAATGTTGAAGAATATCGCTCATTGGCCATCATCACTGAAATTCTTGGTTGAGTAGTTGAGATTAGCGGGAGATGTTCTCAGCTATGTATCATTCTGTGCTATTATAACCATTAGTAATATTATTTTGTGCAATTGTGTGTGCAAAAAACCGTTAATCCTACCAGGAACATTGAAATATATGACTACTATTGGTTCACCGGCACTTCGTCACGATCAACAGCAAGATGCGGTAGAACGTATCCAACAGTTAATGGCTGAGGGGATGAGTAGTGGAGAAGCTATTGCTTTGGTAGCTAAAGAGATCAGAGAAAGCCATCAGGGTGAGCAAACTTTTGCATCCTTTGATGATGAATAATTCTTTTACGGATTAACATCAGAATAAAGAGCACCATATTTATCCAGAAAGGTGAGATAAAGTCGAGTGTCTAACTCCAGCTGATGGTAGTCCGGTTCCATATAACAGCATAAATTATAAAAATCTTTATTGTGCTGCTTTTCTTTTAAGTGTGCTAATTCGTGCACCACGATCATTCGTAATAATGCTTCCGGCGCTGACTTGAATAGATTTGATATTCTTATCTCTGCTTTTGACTTTAATTTACTACCCTGAATTCGAGATATTGAAGTGTGCAAACCCAACGCATGTTTGATAATGTGAATTTTATTGTCATAACAAACTTTGCTAACTAATTGCGCATTTTTCATGTATTGGTTTTTTATCTCCATCACGTATTGATATAACATTTTATCGCTGACGTAGATATGTGGCATAGGGTAGCGGCTTAGTAATAAAGCCCCCAGTTTTTCTTGCTTAACTAGTTGAGCTACTTGCAGTTGGATGTGTTCCGGATAGCCAGCGAGATAGGGAAGGGAATTCACGTTATTTTTCTTGTGCAAATGAATTTATAGTATGAATAGTCCCTTCATTCTAACAGTTAATAAGTTTTTTTGCATTACAGATTAGTGGGATTAGTTTGATTAATGAAATTAATGTCTCATTATACCTGATGCTAAATTAATATTAGGATAAGAACATTGATGACGTATTTGCTTAACCGTTTCGATACCAATTAAAAAACAAAAATATGTGCTCTTGATCTAATTTTTTATTTAGTTGCTGAAAACACCTTGCCTAAATTTATTGGATATGCGGTAATGTTTTTGGTCAGTAAAATAGAGCTACTTCAGATAAGTCATTTTGGATCAGTTATTCCCGGCAAGTTCGTTATCCTTAACTTCTTCCAGGTTCTCTTCTTAGTGCTTAACATAAGTAACCACAACTACCGGCCTTTCGTGCCTTTTGGCAGGTTAAACATCAATAGGAATTTTGTAATGTCTAAGAAAACTGGTCACGTTAAGTGGTTCAACGAAAGTAAAGGTTTTGGTTTCATCACTCCAACTGATGGCAGCAAAGATGTGTTCGTTCATTTCTCCGCTATCGTTAATGATGGTTTCAAAACTCTGGCTGAAGGCCAGCATGTTGAATTTTCTATTCAAGACAGCCCACGTGGCCCGTCTGCGGCTGAAGTTGTTGCTCTGTAATTTATTACACAATAACTGTATTGCCAAAAACCCGCATTAAGCGGGTTTTTTATTGCCTTAAAATAGTCAGAGCAGGGGCTATAGTTGTTTAATCAGCTTTTTTCTTTAGCTCTTTTGCTGCTTTCTTCAGAACCTTACGAATACGATTCACATCAGCAGCCGGAAGCTCGACACTACCTGCCGTGCTTTTTTTGCTTACAGCAGGTGCTGGTTCAGTCTGGCTGGTAAAACTTTCCTCCAGACGTTTGATAATTTCAGCATTCATTGAGTGTTTATTATGTTCTGCCTGGACTTTTAATTTTGCCCTTAACTCAGCGGGGATTCGTACGCTCAGCGAAGTAATCGTCATAATGATGCTCCCGTTTGGCTATATGAAGGAAGAGTGAAACATTAGCTATTGATAATGTTATAACCTCTTTAATGTAGCGGATAAAGGATAATCAGCAATAAAACAAAAATGCGCTCTGAAAATAAGAGCGCATTCAAAAGATAAAAATAATAAATAGAATTAAGAGAGTGAAGGGGCCGGACGAGCGATAATACTGCGCGTTTCCATTCTAACCTCAGCAATCGTAGCTTCTAACGAATCGCCCTGACGATAAATCACATTACCATTGAGCTGTATAGTACCGTTCTCGGCGCTACAAATCAGTTCATCACGTACCGGATGAATAAATGGTGCCGGAATAAAAGCTACCGCACCATTCTCAATTAGCTTAATGCGCATACCTCCACGTGAGATATCCATAATTTCTGCCTGATAGCGAATATCAGTTCCAGCTTTATCCTGTAAAAAGCGAGCATACAGCCAGTCACTGACATCGCGTTCAGCAATGCGATTAGCCCGACGGCGCTCTGTCAGTGGCTGCATTATACTTTCATCTGGTGCTGTAGATGGGCGATCGTGAATTAATGCTTTTAATAAACGATGATTGATAATATCGCCATATTTACGGATTGGAGAGGTCCAGGTAGCGTAAGCTTCCAGCCCCAATCCATAGTGAGGCGCTGGCGTGGTGCTGATTTCTGCATAGGTCTGGTACTTGCGAATACGGCTATCCAAGTAGGATGTCGGTTGTTTATCCAGGAAACGACGTAACTCACAGAATCCGTCAAGCGTCAGGATCTTCTCTTTATCAAATTCAGCACCATTTAATTCCAGAATATTGATAGCCTGATCGACTACAGTAGGATCGAAACCTGCATGGACGTTAAAGATTCCGTAGCCTAATCGCGTTTTTAGCACAATAGCGGCACAGATATTGGCTACAATCATTGATTCTTCAACAATGCGATTAGCGATACGACGATGCTCAGTAACGATATCTAATACCTGACCATTTTCACCGAGAATAAAGCGATAATCAGGACGATCTTTAAATACCAGTGCATGTTCTGTCCGCCAGGATATACGGCGTAATGCAATCTGATGTAGCAACTCTACTTGTTGAGCTATTTCGGGTTGTTCTGGTTTCCAGTCGTCGATACCTTCAATCCAGTCAGATAGTTTCTCATAATCAAGTTTTGCCTTAGATGTTATCCAGGCGCAGAAGAACTCAATGTCATCATGGATTGAACCATCAGGAGAAATAGTCACCTGACAAACCAGTGCCGAACGACGTTGGTTTGGCCGTAAAGAGCAAAGGTTATCCGACAGTTCTCTTGGAAGCATTGGAATATTAAAACCAGGCAGATAATTGGTAAACGCTCGTTTTAAGGCGATGTTATCCAGTTCACTTCCGGCGGTCACATAGGCGCTGGGATCGGCAATAGCAATGGAGAGCCGAAGCAATTGATCATCCAACTCTTCAACGTATAATGCATCATCCATATCTTCAGTTGATTCGCTATCAATAGTGACAAAGTTCAACGCGGTTAAATCACGGCGAACAATCCCCTCATCCTGAATAGATTCTGATGTCCAATCTGGTGCTGTGCGTTCTAATTGATGACGTGACAACGTCACCCACCATGGAACCAAATAGTCATCCCCATGGGTAATGTACTCATTGATTTGCGCCTGAAACCCGTGATTATCTTTCAATGGGTGACTGGTTATTTCAGCAACTACCCAATCTCCCTGAGTTAAAGAGTGATTCAACTCTTTTACCGGTTTGCATGGAATGACATCTTTAATCATTGGGTGGTCGGGAACCACCATCAGGCGGTCATTTTTCTGCTGAATACGACCAATAAAACGCGTCAAAAATGGCTCTATTAGTGTTTCTGGTTCGGCTAACTCACGATCTTTTTCCGTATGGATAGTGGCTGAAACCCGGTCTCCGTGCATGACTTTTTTCATTTGCGGAGGTGGGATGAAGTAGCTTTTCTGATTATCTACTTCAAGAAAGCCAAATCCTTTTTCGGTGGCTTTAACAATGCCTTCAACCCGTGGAGTGTTAGCATTAAGTTGCTGTTTAAGCTGAGCAAGCAGCGGGTTATTTTGAAACATATATGAGAAGCGCTATTCAATGAGTTAACCATTTTTGTGATGGATTGTTTTACACAAAAGGCGTGTCGGGAGCAAGCTTATCCTGTCGTTTACCACAATTAATTGATATGTCATGATGGGGGTGCTCGATAATAAAAATGTGAATATCGGCTATGCCTCACAAACTGACATTTTGTTTGTGACAATAATTCACTGATTTTCTTAATATAAAGATTCTGTTTTACAACTCACATCAGGTACCCAATTATGCTCAATGTAAATGAATATTTTGCCGGGAAAGTAAAATCAATTGGCTTTGAAAATGGGAGCATTGGTCGTTCCAGCGTAGGGGTGATGGCGGCAGGTGAATATAACTTCGGCACAGCGCAGCCCGAAGAAATGACGGTAATTACTGGTTCTCTTAAGGTACTGCTTCCAGGTGCAACGGAGTGGACAGTTTTTTCCGCCGGGGAGTCATTCCATGTACCGGGAAAAAGTGAGTTTAACGTGCAGGTTTGTGAGAGTACGGCCTATCTGTGCCGTTATTTGTAATAATTTCTAATTTATAATCAGGAATATAGTTAACAATATTTCGGCTTACCACATCAGCAGTAAGCCGAAATTACATGAGAATTAGGCTTTTAGCTCAAGCTCATTCATTGCAGCGATGCTGAAACCACCATCAACGTGCAGAACTTCACCACTTACGCCAGCAGACAGATCCGAGCACAGGAATGCTGCAGAGTTACCTACGTCTTCAATGGTTACCGTACGACGAATAGGGGTAACGGCTTCACAGTGAGACAACATCTTTTTGAAATCTTTGATGCCGGAAGCAGCTAAGGTACGAATCGGGCCAGCAGAGATTGCGTTAACACGAACGCCTTCAGGTCCCATTGCGTTAGCCATATAGCGAACGTTGGCTTCCAGAGAGGCTTTAGCTAATCCCATCACGTTGTAGTTTGGAATAGCACGTTCAGCCCCCAGATAAGAAAGGGTCAGTAACGCAGAGCCAGGATTTAACATGCTGCGGCAAGCTTTAGCTAATGCGACAAAGCTATAAGAGCTAATATCGTGAGCAATGTTGAAGCCTTCACGGGTTACCGCGTTCACATAATCACCATCTAACTGGTCGCCAGGAGCAAAACCGATAGAGTGAACGAAACCGTCGAATTTAGGCCATACATTAGCCAGTTGAGCGAACAGCTCAGTAATGCTTGAATCTTCAGCAACATCACATGGTAATACGATATTACAGCCTAATTCTTTAGCAAACTCTTCTACGCGAGATTTCAGTCTTTCATTCTGATAAGTCAGCGCCAGTTCTGCACCTTCACGTTTCATTGCTTGTGCAATACCAAAGGCAATTGAACGATTGCTGGCAACGCCAGTAACCAGAATGCGCTTACCGGTTAAAAAACCCATAGCTATGATCCTTGTAGTCAATTTTATGGCCGCCGGAGTATTTCCGGAGCAGTCATTGTTAAAAAACGAAGCGATTCTACCATGCAACTACGATGGATAGTGCATGTTTGTCATACTGCTCCGATCAGTGATATCAAACAGACAGTGTAATTGGATGTTTTTAGTCTCCGGATTCTTCTGCCCATCGTTAAATATCTGAAACATCTTTACGCCAGTGATCGGCGGTTAACGCTTCAGTAAAATGGCTATTAATCATTCGGCGGGTGATATCATGCAGCGGGGAAGCGATAACCTCTGCCGTATTACCTCGTTCAACCACTTCACCATTTTGCATTACCAGCAACTGGTCACTGACATGTTTAATCATTCCGAGATGTTGGCTTACGTAGATATAGGATATACCGTGCTTTTCCTGCAATTCCATCATTAAGTTCACTAACTGTGAACGCATGGACATATCCAGTGAAGCCAATGCTTCATCGGCAATAATAATTTTAGGTTGTAATATTAAAGCTCTGGCCAGCGCCACCCGTTGTTTCTGACCAGAGGCCAGCATTTGCGGATAATAATAAGCGTGGTCAGGCAGCAATCCCACCTGACGCAAGGTTAGATTTATTTGTTTTTCCCGGGCAGAGGCCTCCAGATTAGTATTCAGCTTAAGCGGAATATCTAACAATTGTCCAATGCGTTGCCGTGGGTTAAATGACGTGTTCGGGTCCTGAAAAATCATGCGAATATGCTGACTGCGGTAGCCATAATCGCCAAATTCCAGTTTATGATCTCCGATCATCATTTCTCCGGAGGTTGGCTTAATCATACCGGAAATCATTTTTGCCAGCGTTGATTTGCCCGAACCGTTTTCGCCAATAATTGCCATGGTCTGTTTTTCACGCAAAATAAAGCTGACGGGCTTTACCGCTTCCAGTTCGTGAGGGCGAAACAACCCTGTACGAAAATGGAAGGTTTTGGATAAATTACGTACTTCAAGTAAAGCACCCATCAGGATGGCTCCTCATAGTTAAGAGGAAAATGGCAGGCAAACTTATGGCCTTTCACATCTCTCAAGCGTGGTGTTTCTATGCATTTTTTCTGTGCATAAGGACAACGCGGTCCCAGACGACAACCAATAGGTAAGTGCTCAAGAGAGGGAATCACTCCCGACAGAGTATTTAGACGGCTTTTATGGGGTAAGGCCCGACCAAAATCAGGCATCGCGCGAATTAATGCCTGAGTATAAGGATGGTGGGGCGCGGTCAACAGCTCATCACATAATGCACTTTCTACCGTTTGGCCACAGTACATTACGTTAATCCGGGTTGCCCATTTACTCATCATTTGCAGGTCGTGACTAATCAGCAGAATAGTAGTGTTGTTGTTCTGATTCATTCTGGCTAACAAACGGAAAATTTGTGCCTGAGTAGTGGGCTCCATGGCGTTGGTGGGTTCATCGGCTATCAGCAGCCTTGGTTGGTTAGCCAAGGCAATGGCAATCATTACTTTCTGGCATTCACCTTCAGTGATCTCATAAGGGAAACTGCGCATGATGTCTTTATGATCTTTAATACCTACCCGATGTAATAGCTCGATAGCCCGATGTTTACGCCAGTTAAAGCGCTGCCACCAGTGGCCTTCATAAGTCCATCCGGGAATCGCCTGAATTAACTGACGGCCAACTCTTTCTGATGGATCGAGACAGGATTGAGGTTCCTGAAAGATCATCGATATATTATGACCAACCAATTTTCTGCGCTGACGAGGGGTCAGCTTAAGTAAGTCGATATCATCTAAACGAAAACGATCTGCGGTAATGCGCCAGTTATCCTTACTGATACCGCAAATAGCTTTTGCGATCAGACTTTTTCCCGAGCCGGATTCTCCCACCAGGCCTCGAATTTCTCCTTCAGTCAGGGTCAGGCTAACGCGATCGACCGCTTTTACCGGGCCATCAGCAGTCATAAACTCAATGGTGAGATTACGAATATCGAGTAAAGGCATTATTCATCACCCGTAGAAATAGCTCGGTATAACCCATCGCCGAGAAGATTGACCAGTAATACACTAATCATAATGGCAGCACCCGGTAACATTACACTCCAGGGCGCCACATACAGCAATTCCAGAGAGTCTCCCAACATAGAACCCCATTCTGGTGATGGCATTTGAGCACCAAGGTTTAAAAATCCTAACGCAGCAATATCCATAATTGCCATGGATAGCGAACGGGTAAATTCTGTAACCAGTACTGGAGCGATATTCGGCAGTAAACCATTCCACAAAATGTAGGCGGTGGATGCCCCGTCCAGACGGGCAGCAATGACATACTCTTTTTCCAGTTCATCATGCACGGTTCTGTATATGGTATGAACCATACGAGGTAATAGCGCCAGCCAGATTGCGAACATAGCATGTTCCAATCGTGGACCTAAGAAGGCGACCACGATGATGGCCAGTAGCAGAGAAGGGATTGCCAGTAATGTGTCCAGCAGATGGTTCAGTGCTGCGGAGCGTAACCCATGGCTGACACCTGCTAATAAGCCAAGCAGGGTGCCACATAAGGCAGCAGCTAAAGTAACCAGTAGTGCGGCACCGAAGGTTGGAGCAGCACCATTAAGCAGGCGGCTTAACAGATCCCGACCTAAATCATCAGTTCCCAGGAAAAAGGAGACATCACCGTGACGAGACCAGGATGGCGGCAGAAGCTGATAGCCAAGGAATTGCTGATCGAGCTGATAGGGGGCAATTAGCTCCCCAAACAGGCACAAGACAATCAGCATAAGAACACCATAAAGACCAACCATTGCCAGAATGTCTTTATGAAGTCGCTGCCAGATATAGCTCATGGCTCCCGGCATTTTCTTTTCGCGGTATACGTTATCGGAAAGCATACCACTCCTTATTTTTAAAAGGGTTAGTCATCGCACTAAAAATATCAGCAATCAGGTTAACCACAATAGACAGGCTTCCCATCACAATTATACCTGCTGAAATCACGGCAAAATCTTGCTGACGAATTGCCTGTATTAACCAACGGCCTAAACCCGGCCAGTTAAACACTGATTCGGTGATCATCGCCAGGGCTAACATAGTGGAAAACTGCAAACTCAGTTTAGGAATGATCATTGGCAGCGCATTATGTAACACATGACGATGAATAATAGTAAAGCGAGACAGGCCACGGGTTGCGGCTGCTTTAATATAGTTTTGTCCAATTATTTGCGTGACGCTCTGGCGCGTCAGGCGAATAACTTCTGTTGTTGGTGCCAGAGCTAACGTTAATACCGGTAGAATCAAATGCTTCAATACGCTGATAATTATCTCTTCACGATAGTGTGAATCAGATAGCCAGGCATCAATTAAAGCAACGCCGGTAATGGGTTTAATCTGATATAACAAATCGTAACGACCGGAAACGGGCAACCAGCCAAGGGTCAACGAGAAGAACAGCATTAGCAATAATGCCAGCCAGAAAATAGGAATAGAAAAACCGAACAGAGAAAAGGAAGTGATAATGTAGTCAGGCCACTTTTGTTTCGACATCGCTGCCAAAATGCCTAATGGAATGCCTAAACCCAAAGCAATTACAAAAGCAAAAATGCACAGCTCAAGAGTGGCGGGAAACACGATCTTTAGCTGTTCACCAATAATCTGCCCGTTAATGACCGAAGTACCAAACTCCCCCTGAAGCAGGCTTTCCATATAAAAAGCGTAAGCATCAAACAGATGTGCTCCAGCCAGTGGTGCATTAGGCGTGTAGTAAGAAATACTGAAGCTGACGAAAGTCAGAATCAACAAGGTTACTAATGCCAGCAGTAGCCGCCTGAGAATATAAATAATCATTTATTATTCGTCTCTGATTTTTCCCGATAGACACCGGCAAATGAAACGTTGCCCAGCGGACTCAATACTAACCCCTTAATATCGTATCGGTAAGCCTGAATTCGTAGTGAAGAGGCCAGTGGTAGAACGGGCAACTCTTCTGCCAGAATCTTCTGCGCTTTAGTATAGGTTTCAATTCGCATAGAAAGATCCTGAGATGTCACCCCTTTGGATAACAACTGATCGAACTCCTGATTACACCAACGGGCATAGTTGGTCTGTGAGTCAATACCAGCACAGCTCAGTAGTGGACGGAAGAAACTGTCAGGATCGTTACTGTCGGTGGCCCAACCGGTTAATGTTAGATCGTGTGCATCATCACTGAGACGAAGTTCCTGAAAACGACCTTCAACCGGAACAATAGTGACCTTAATATTCACTTTGGCTAAATCTGCCTGAAGTAGTTCTGCCGTTTTCAACGGGCTGGGATTATAAGCCTGAGAAGCAGTAGGTACCCACAGGTGCAAGCGTAGGTTATTAACGCCCGCTTCTTTTAATAACTGTTTAGACTTCTCGACGTTGTATTCCGTAATTTCTGATTCATTGTCATAAGCCCATGAAGTTCGTGGAAGAATCGATGATGCAGTTTCAGCGGTGCCATAATAAATGGATTGCATCAGGCGTGGGTTATTGATGGCCAGTGCAATAGCATGACGTACCCGACGATCGTTGAAAGGGGCTTTTCCGGTATTAAAAGCCAGATAAGCCACATTCATACCGGTACGTAACGAAATACGCAAACGAGGGTCGTCACGTAATATAGAAAGCTGGCTGGCTGCCGGATAAGCCAGAACATCACATTCACCGGTAAGTAGTTTAGATAAACGACCGGTACCGCCAGCGCCTAAATCAATGACTACCTGCTGCATTTTAGGTGAACCGCGCCAATAGTCTTTGTTGCGATACAGGCGAACAAATTGCCCTGGATGATACTCATTAAGCAGAAAAGGCCCAGTGCCTACAGGCTGGCGATCGATACGTTCCTGCATACCAATACGGGTCAAATTATTTGCATATTCGGCAGAGAGAACAGGGGCATAGTGAGTTGCCAGATGCCACAGGAAAGAAGCGTCTGCATTATGCAGTTCAATATCGACGGTGTAGTCATTAACTTTACGAATGCTTTTCACCGAGTCGGAGAATTGCATACTGTCAAAATAGGGGTAATGACCACCGTTTACCATATGATAAGGAGCTTCGGCATTAAAAATTCGGTTGAAGCTAAATACCACATCATCAGCATTCATGGTGCGGGTTGGAGTAAACCATTCTGTGGTTTGGAATGTTACGCCTTTACGCAGATGGAAACGATAAGTTGCACCGTTATTCAGGCTTTCCCAACGCTCAGCTAATTCAGGGATCAGGCGATAGGTATAGGGATCAACATCCAACAGGCGGTCGTATAGCTGAGCAGCAATGGTGTCAATCATCACACCGCCATTCGCTATTTGTGGGTTAAAGCTATCAACAACACCGCTGACGCAATAGACAAAACCGCTCTGGCGAATATCTGGCTGAGCAGGCTTTGATGGTACCACTGCCGTGGTGGCTTCCGGAGTGGTAATCAAGGGTGGCGTTTCCAGTTTCCCGGTTGGTGCTGCCCATGCAGGAATAAGAAAACCAGCACAGAGCAACGCCCCAATTTTTAAACCGCGCATATATAAAGGATTCTTTGATATATAGTTCAAGTTATCGATTATACAGGAGTATAGCCGTCATCCCAATGCTTAGCATTGCTTAAGCGATGTTTCGTTAAAACCGTATAGCAATTGTGCGAAAGCCGTCTGAAAACCGAGCATTATCACTATTTGGATTGCTCATTTTTGCGTAGCATCCCTCTTAACTGGTGATAGCTAAGCCCTAACAGTTTGGCTGCCTGACGTTGGTTATATTGTGACTGCTCCAGTGCTTTGGTTACCATCGATTGTTCCTGTTGGGATAACCACTGCTTCAGATCGAGTGGTAATACCGGTAGTCCGGTAACTTGTTCATTGGTGTTTGTAGTTGATAATTTCTCTGAGTCAACGCTGGAAGAGAGGCGAACAAAGGGATCGATAATAATGTTATCAAGCGGTGTTTCATTTTCTCCATGGCGATAAACCGAACGCTCCACCACATTCTTTAGTTCACGAATGTTTCCTGGCCAACTGTAATTCATTAATGTTTCAACTGCCTGTGGCGTAAAGCCAGGGAAGAAGGGATATTCCAGTTCTCTGCACATTTGGATGGCAAAGTTATCTGCCAGTAACATGATGTCCTGACGACGCTCCCGTAATGGAGGAAGGTTAATGACATCAAATGCCAGCCGATCGAGCAGATCGGCACGAAACTTACCGGCTTTTGCCATAGCAGGTAAATCTTCATTGGTGGCACAAACCAGACGTACATCAACCTGTAAGGGCTGAGTACCACCAACCCGCTCTAGTTGGCCATACTCAATAACCCGCAATAATTTTTCCTGAACCAACATAGGTGCATTTGCCAACTCATCCAAAAATAGCGTTCCACCATCTGCACGTTCGAAACGTCCAAGATGTCTACGTTGTGCACCAGTAAATGCGCCAGCTTCATGACCAAATAGTTCTGAATCCAGAAGAGTGTCACTCAACGCGGCGCAGTTAAGAGAGATAAAAGGGCCTTGCCAACGTTTGGAGAGATAATGCAGACGATGGGCTATCAACTCTTTCCCCGTGCCGCGTTCGCCAATAATTAATACTGGTTTGGTTAACGGGGCTACCTGCGAAGCTTGTTCAAGCACTTCAATAAAGCTGTTTGCTTCACCAATAATGTTATCAATAACGTCAGTCATGGTTAATTTCACCAATAGTTGGTTTTTTTCATCAAACCATTTTTCATATACAAATAGCAAGAAAAATAAAATCACTTTAAAATCAGATAATTGAATTTTTTGAAAAGTTGGCACGCTTCTTGATATATCTATGGTAACTAACCTGAATGGCAATATATGCCAGTTAATTGATTAACCACTGTAGAAGAGGACATAACCATGGGTATTTTTTCTCGTTTCGCTGATATCGTAAACGCTAACATCAGCAGCTTATTAGAGAAGGCTGAAGATCCACAAAAAATGGTTCGCCTGATGATTCAGGAGATGGAAGACACACTGGTAGAGATTCGTTCAACATCAGCTCGTGCACTGGCAGAGAAAAAGCAGTTATCTCGCCGTATTGAACAAGGGGAAGCTCAGCAAGCAGAATGGCAGGAAAAAGCTGAACTGGCATTACGTAAAGACAAAGAAGATCTGGCGCGTGCGGCACTGATTGAAAAGCAGAAAGTTGCGGACCTGGTAGCTGTACTGCAATCAGAGCTGGTCATTGTTAATGAAACCCTTGACCGTATGCGTAACGAAATTGGCGAACTGGAAGCGAAACTGAGTGAAACTCGTGCTCGCCAGCAGGCATTAACCTTACGCCATCAGGCTGCCAGCTCTACACGTGATGTTCGCCGCCAGTTGGATAGTGGTAAAATTGATGCTGCAATGGCTCGTTTTGAACAATTCGAGCGTCGCATTGACCACATGGAAGCAGAAGGGCAAAGCGTTGGTTTCGGCAAGTCAAAGAGCCTGAGTCAGGAGTTCACCGAGCTGAAAGTTAACGAGCAAATTGATAATGAATTAGCGGCCCTGAAAGCTAAAATGAATATGAATAAAGACGCCTAATCATAACAGGCTGATGAGGTCGCTTATTCAGAATGTATGAATAAGCGACAATCTAAGAATTTTAGATAAGAAGGAATATCAATGAGTTGGCTACTGGGTTTACTTGCCATACCGCTGACAATATTTATCTTGTTTGTTGTCCCTATCTGGCTCTGGTTGCACTACCGTGGAAAACAGAGCGATGGTGGTCAGTTGAATCAGCAAGATATGCAACGGTTAGCAAAACTTACTGATGAAGCGCAAAGAATGCGTGACCGCATTCAGACTCTGGAAGCTATATTGGATGAAGAACATCCAAACTGGAGACAACGTTAATGAACAATAAACTGTATCGTATTCCTGATGAAGGCATGATTAGCGGCGTATGTGCGGGAATTGCGCGTTATCTGGGCATCCCGGTACTGGTGGTTAGAATTTTAGCCCTGTTAGCATTAGTGTTTGGCTTCTTCTTTGTTACCGTTGTGGTTTATTTCACCATGGTGTTCTTTTTGGAAAGCGCACCGGTCGAAGAAGCAAATTTGCATAGCCGAATCCCTGCTCGTCAGCGGATGAAGCAAGTTGAACAAGAACTGGCAGCCAGTGAACAGCGTCTGCGCGATCTGGAACGTTATTTGACCTCTGAGACTTTTCAGGTGGAAAGTCGATTTCGTCGCCTGTAATACCAGTGGCATAAATAACGGTATTATAAGTTACGACCATTATCTTCATACTATGCGAGCAACCCTTGGTTCAGGGAAGCTCGCATCGACATGTCACCATCTTCCGATGAGATAGCATAACCCCAGAGTTTCAGGAGCAATCATGCAAAAGTCAGCTAAACTGCAGGCTCTTATTCAACCGCTTATCACGATAATATTATTCTTTGGGCGCTCTTATGCTCCGGCGTTAGTGCTATCATTCCTGTTAAAAAGCAAATTATGGCGGCCGGTTAGACTGTTACTGGTCATGTTTGGTGAACCACTGTTAAGAAAAGTGTTTGGCTCCATTGCCTGGCGCTTTAAAAAGGGTTCGGATGAAACGACTGCAAAATGAAATAAATTCGTTGGTTAACCGCGGGCTGGACCGTCACTTGAGACTGGCGGTCACTGGGCTGAGTCGTAGCGGAAAAACCGCATTTATTACCGCGTTTGTTAACCAACTTTTAAATGTGAATAACGGTGCTCGTTTGCCTTTGTTTTCCGCTGTCCGGGAAGAACGCTTGCTGGGGGTGAAACGAATTCCACAGAAAGATTTTGGTATTCCACGTTTTACCTATGATGAAGGATTAGCATCGCTGTATGGTTCACCTGCCAGTTGGCCAACGCCAACCCGCGGAGTTAGTGAAATTCAGTTAGCGTTACGCTTTCGTTCTAATGATTCACTGATACGTCACTTTACCAGCCATTCCACACTCTATCTGGAAATTGTCGATTATCCGGGGGAGTGGCTATTAGATTTACCAATGTTGGAACAAAACTATCTGGAATGGTCTCATCAAATGAACAGCATTCGGCAGGGAGAGCGTGCCGAATGGGCTAAACCATGGCTTGACCTCTGCGCCAAATGCGATCCTTTAGGGCCGGTTGATGAGAATTTATTGGCAGATATAGCTCAAGCCTATTGTGATTATTTGCTGCGTTGTAAGCAGGAAGGACTGCATTTTATTCAACCAGGGCGTTTTGTGTTACCAGGGGATTTAGCCGGTGCTCCGGCATTACAATTTTTCCCGTGGCCAGAGATTAATGCGCAAAATGAATCCCGACTGGCTCAGGCCGATAAGCGAACCAACTGGGGAATGCTGAAAGCCCGCTATGATTACTATTGTCAGCATGTAGTAAAAGGTTTCTATCGGGACCACTTCATGAAATTTGACCGCCAGATTGTATTGGTAGACTGTCTGCAACCGTTAAATAATGGCCCGCAGGCATTTAATGATATGCGTCTGGCTCTGACTCAGTTAATGCAGAGTTTCCACTACGGCCAGCGTTCTTTGCTCAGACGTCTGTTTTCTCCCTGTATTGATAAGTTGATGTTTGCAGCCAGTAAAGCGGACCATATCACACCGGATCAGCACGCTAATTTGGTTTCTCTGCTGCAACAACTGGTACAGGAAGCCTGGCAGAATGCGGCGTTTGAAGGAATTAGTATGGATTGCGTAGGTCTGGCATCAGTACAGGCAACAGAGAGCGGCATGATTGAACATCAGGGAAATCGTCTGCCAGCGTTGAAGGGTTACCGCCTGGAAGATGGTCAGCCATTAACGGTCTATCCCGGAGAGGTTCCAGCTCGTTTACCAGAGCCATCATTCTGGCAACAGCAAGGTTTTCATTTTGATCAATTCAGACCTAAGCCAATGAGCGTTGATACACCATTACCCCATATTCGTTTAGATGCGGTTATGGAGTTTCTGTTAGGAGATAAGCTTAAATGAACCAACCCATAAAAGGGCGTATCACCTTTGATGAGCCTCTGTTGGATGAAAAAGAGCCTGTTTTACGCAGCAATTTGCAGTTTGACCCACAAGAAGCAGAAAACTTCTTTCCTACGGCTCCGGAGTTGGAAGAAGAGCAGGAAGAGGGTGAAGCCGAAGGCATTATTATGAATGCCCTTAAGCCCAAAACTAGTTTGTGGCGAAAAATGGTCACTTTTGGACTGGGGGGGTTTGGCATTAGCGTGGTTGCGCAGGGAATTTACCGTATTTCTGATGCGATTCAGAATCACGAATGGATTACTCTGGGTGCTTATAGCGCTGGGGCCATCATCGTTGTAGCTGGTGTTGGTTCGGTGATAACCGAATGGCGTCGATTATATCGTCTGCGGGAGCGTGCAGAAGAGCGAGATATCGCTCGTGAATTGTTACATAGTCACGCCTTGGGTAAAGGGCGTGAGTTTTGTGAGAAACTGGCTGTTCAGGCAGGTATTGATAAAAGTCATCCGGCTTTACAACGCTGGCAGGCATCATTGCATGAAACGCAAAACGATCGCGAAGTGGTTTCCCTGTATGCCAAACTGGTGCAACCGGTATTAGATCAGCAGGCTCGTCGTGAAATCAGCAGTTCTGCTGCCGAATCAGCTTTGATGATTGCCGTTAGCCCGCTGGCGATTGTCGATATGGCATTTATTGCCTGGCGCAATATCCGACTGATCAATCGCATCGCCAGTATTTATGGTATCCAGCTAGGTTATTTTAGCCGTATCCGACTGTTTAAACTGGTAATGCTGAATATTGCGTTTGCCGGCGCCACTGAATTAATTCGGGAAGTGGGTATGGACTGGATTTCTCAGGATATTACCGCCAGATTATCTACCCGAGCTGCACAGGGAATTGGGGCCGGTTTATTGACCGCTCGCCTTGGTATTAAAGCGATGGAATTATGTCGTCCATTGCCCTGGATGGATGATGACAAGCCACGCTTAGGGGATTTTCGTACCCAACTAATAGCGCAGATAAAAAGCAAGTTACCGAAAGGTGGAAGCAGTAAAGCGTGAGTTTCTCAGATAGCTAAGATAAAAAGGCGGCGTCCATTTACTATGGTGCCGCCTTTTGCTATTCACATTAAAATCAGGCGTTCAGTGCCTGTTCAAGATCGGCCAGAATATCTTCAATGGCTTCAATACCAACAGATAAACGGATCATTTCCGGCTTAACCCCTGCTTTTGCCTGTTCTTCTTCAGACATTTGGCGATGGGTAGTTGAAGCGGGATGACAGGCCAGAGATTTGGCATCACCAATATTCACTAAACGCTTAAAGATTTGCAGCGCATCGTAGAATTTCACACCGGCGGCATAGCCATCTTTCAAACCAAACGAGAGAATGGCGGAAGGTGTGCCATTCATATACTTTTGTGCTAATGGATAATGAGGATGGTCTGGCAGACCAGCGTAACTGACCCAGGCAACCTTATGATGCTGTTTTAAGTAGTTAGCTACTTTTATGGCGTTTTCTACATGACGTTCCATTCGCAGCGATAAGGTTTCAAGTCCTTGTAACAACAAGAACGCATTCATTGGCGAAAGGGCTGCACCACAGTTACGTAAAGGAACGGTTCTGGCCCGGGCAATAAATGCAGCTGCACCAAAACTTTCCGTATAAACAACGCCGTGATAGGCGGCTTCGGGAGTGCTGAACATTGGGAATCGCTGCTGGTATTTTTCCCACGGGAAGTTACCGGAATCGATAATTGCTCCACCTAATGAATTACCATGACCACCAACGTATTTGGTAATTGAATGAACGATGATATCTGCACCAAACTGTATTGGTTTACACAGAACCGGAGAGGCTACGGTGTTATCTACGATTAAGGGAACGCCATGGTTGTGAGCAACCGTGGCCAGTCCTTCAATGTCAACAATGTTTCCAGCAGGGTTGCCAATGCTTTCGCAATACACGGCTTTGGTATTTTCATCAATCAACTCAGCGATCGCCTGTGGCGAATCGTCCCGGGCAAATTTCACATTAATGCCAAAGCCTGGCAGCATATGAGCGAACAAAGTATAAGTGCCACCATATAGCTGTGGCGTACTGACAATGTTGTCTCCTGCCTGGGCCAGAGTCTGGATAGCATAGCTGATAGCAGCACTACCAGCAGAAACCACTAATCCTGCGATACCGCCTTCAAGGGCCGCCATGCGCTTTTCCAGAATGTCATTGGTCGGGTTCATTATTCGGGTATAGATATTGCCCGGTACCGCCAGATTGAACAGGTCAGCACCATGCTGAGCATTGTCAAACTCATAAGCAACCGTTTGATAGATAGGTACAGCTACGGACTTGGTGGTTGGATCGCTTTGAAATCCATGATGCAGTGCTAGTGTTGCGTCTTTCATTCGCTATTCTCTTTTTTCTATTTTTATGGAGGATATGTTTAAGGAAATGTTACTTAATCATTGTTTATTGTTAAATGAAACAGGCAAATGAATTTTTTAGTCGATTATTTTTCATATCTATGCCTTGAAAAGCCTGACTAAATCATAAAGTGGTGATATTGATGGCGATGATTGAGTGTATCCAATGAGTTTCTGTTAAACCTGTCAACTTTTTGTGACACTCCTCTTCATCTGAACGGGCTCTACGGGTATGATAGGGGCAACAACCGTTACAGTGTGCTCGTTAAACAAGGCTATTCACAATGCGTCTTGAAGTCCTCTGCGAAGATCGTCTGGGATTAACCCGTGAACTACTTGATTTGCTGGTTGCCCGCAATCTTGATCTACGGGGCATCGAAATTGATGTCAGCGGTAAGATCTACCTTAACTTTTCCTCTATTGATTTTGATGTATTCAGTGCATTGATGGTGAACATTCGTCGGATCACCGGCGTAACCGATGTTCGCACCGTTTCTTATATGCCTTCGGAACAGCGTTTACACGCATTGAGGGCGTTACTGGAATCTTTGCCTGAACCGGTGATTTCTATCGATTTGAAAGGGCGGATCGACCTGGCTAACCATGCGGCTTTGATGCTGTTTGGACTTTCTGAGGAAAGAATACTTACTCAGACTGCTTCCAGCCTGTTAAGTGGCTATAACTTCCTGCGGCATCTGGAAGGGGAAAACATCATACCCCATTCGGAACGTGCAATTATTCGCGGTCAGGATTACCTGATGGATATCACTCCTATCTACCAGAGTGATGACGATCAGTTGCCGAAAGAAGTGACCGGTGCAGTAATTGTTCTGAAGTCCGCAGCCAGAATCGGGCGTCAGCTACAGAATAAGAACGTAGCGGATAACAATGCGTTTGGTCATATCGTCGCCATCAGCAGCAAAATGAAACTGCTGATAGAGCAGGCCAACAAATTAGCAATGCTGGATGTCCCATTACTGATTATTGGTGATACCGGAACCGGTAAAGATGTTTTAGCTCAAGCCTGCCACGTTCGCAGCGCTCGTCGGGATAAACCGTTTCTGGCAATTAACTGCGCCTCTTTGCCTGATGATGTGGTGGAAAGCGAACTGTTTGGCCATGCGGGAAGCGCACAGATCGAAAGCAAAAAAGGTTTTTTTGAACAGGCGAATGGTGGTTCAGTTTTGCTGGATAACATCAGTGAAATGTCACCAACCATGCAGGCAAAATTATTGCGTTTCCTGAATGATGGTACCTTCCGGCGGGTAGGTGAAGATCAGGAAGTATACGTAGATGTTCGTGTGATTTGTGCAACTCAAAAGAGCCTGTTTAATTTAGTCAGTCAGGGGTTGTTCAGAGAGGATCTGTATTATCGCCTGAACGTACTGACACTAACAACTCCTCCATTACGGGAACGTGTTTCCGATATCATGCCGCTGGCAGAGCAATTTATTACACTGTTCGCCGATCAGTTGGGTGTCCACCGTCCTAAGCTGGCTCCGGATTTAACACCGTTATTAACCCAATACGGCTGGCCGGGCAACGTCAGACAATTAAAGAACATTCTTTATCGCAGCTTTACTCAGTTGGAAGGCAATGAGCTACAGGTTAAAGATATTGTATTGCCTGAAGTCTCTGCGGAAATGATGCTGAATAATAACATTATGGATGGCAGTCTGGATGAGATCTGTAAACGTTTTGAATGTTCAGTATTAACTCAGTTGTACAGTAGCTATCCAAGTACCCGTAAACTGGCTAAACGATTAGGTGTTTCCCATACGGCAATTGCTAATAAGCTCAGAGAATATGGTTTAAGCCAACCATCGCGTACTGCTGAAAATGTAGAAGTTGTTGATAACGAATAAAGCAAAACTCAGGAAAACAGAAGGGAGCCAGTGGCTCCCTTTTTCATGTAATATATTCGGTAGTAATGCGGTTATTTCAGTGCGGCCAGCGCAGCATCATAGTTTGGTTTAGTAGAGATCTCTTTAACCAGTTCGCTGTAAATTACTTTATCGTTAGCATCAAGTACCACTACAGCACGGGCAGTTAAACCTTTTAGTGGGCCGTCCTGAGTATCCACGCCATAATTTTGTTTAAATTCTGGATTACGGAATACAGACAGGGTAACCACATGATCTAAACCCTCTGCGCCACAAAAGCGTGCTTGAGCAAAGGGCAGATCGCCAGAGATACATAACACAACCGTATTATCGACATCACCCACGCGTTGGTTAAAGGTTCTGACCGATGTAGCACACACTGAAGTATCTACACTTGGAAATATATTCAGTACGTTACGTTTGCCTGCATAGGTACTTAATGTGACATCAGAGAGATCTTTGGCTACCAGGGTAAATGCTTTTGCGCTGTCACCAGCTTTGGGTAATTGCCCGGCAACGGATACAGGATTGCCTTTCATTTGTACGGTTTGAGTCATAACTGCCTCCAGTGAATGTTACTTTAAATTAACAATTAAGTTATCTTAGTCCAACAAAATAGTTTTGGATATCTCAAAATAAATTAGTGTTGCCGTAAATTGATCCTGCTATTAATTCTCATGCTATTTTTTCTTTTAAAATCAGTTCATTCAGTTTCCTTAAATCAAACTTAGCTTGGATCTATTGCTCTAATCAGCAAAAAAATTGATTATTTTTCGCCGGACAACAGGTAGCATCTCTGTATGAATGATCTGTTTTGATTCATAATAGCTGTTGATAGATGTAAACTGATGGTTACCCATGTCTGCGGTAAACCAGACAAATTTAACTGATATAAAGCTGAAGTTTAGGAATTAAGAATGAACCGTGTTTTTGCAGTTTGTAAGGCTGTGCTGGCTATGTTGTTCGTTGGTCATTTTTCTGTCGCTCAGGCTATGGAATACCCGCTACCATCGTCGAATAGCCGTTTAATTGGTGAGAATAGGGTATTGATTGTTCCGAATGACGGACGCTCACTGGAACGAATCGCCTCAGATTATCAAATCGGCCTGATTGCTATGCTGGAAGCAAATCCGGACGTTGATCCACTATTGCCAAAAGCGGGTTCAGAATTAATTCTTCCGCTGCAAATGATCCTGCCTGATACACCGCGCGATGGCATCGTTATTAACCTGTCAGAACTTCGCCTTTACTACTATCCGAAAGGAAAAAACACCGTTATCGTTTATCCAATTGGTATTGGCCAGTTAGGTCGAGATACGCCGGTAATGACGACAACTATTATTGAAAGAAAGGCCAACCCAACCTGGACGCCAACCGCCAATATTCGTAAAAATTACGCGGCAGAAGGTATCATTTTACCGGCAGTAATTCCGGCAGGCCCGGAAAACCCAATGGGTTTATTTGCCCTACGTCTGGCTGCGGCAGGTGGGACTTACCTGATTCATGGTACTAATGCTGATTTTGGTATCGGTATGCGTGTAAGCTCTGGCTGTATCCGTTTACGCCCTAACGATATTGAAGAACTGTTTAATACCGTTCCTGTGGGAACCCGAGTTCAAGTGGTTAATGAGCCGATTAAAGCAACAGTAGAGCCTGATGGTTCTCGTTATGTTGAAATTCATCAGCCATTGTCTAAGTCTGAAAATGACGATCCGCAGACTAAACCAATTGAAATTCACCCAACTATCGCGACATTTATTAATAACCCGTCAACTGACTCTTCCCGAGTGAATGCTGAAATTGAGCGTCGTTCTGGATTACCGTTGCTGGTGAATCGTTAATAGCGTTAAGGGTAGTGACAAATAAAGCAGTGGGAAAGTCTTCCCGCTGCTTTAATAATATTTCCCGCCATAATGTTTTCCCTTTGATATATTTTCCTGATGTAACTTAATTATTTTCCCTTGCGGTTAAATCTTTTCATCATTGATATTCTATTTCGATAAATAATCGCCTGAGCGCTAATTTGAGGCGTTTTTTCCATTACCACTCATACAGGTCTTAAAATTATTTTAATAAGCTTAAAGTGGAGTAGAGACGCTATTATTGCTATTGGGAAGTAACGGAACCAAAGTTGAAGAATGAGATAGGGCAGATGGTGAAACGAGAAAGCAGAAAATAGTAACTTGCTAATACGGATAAAAAAAATGGCGCACTTAAGTGCGCCATTTTCCCTTACGAGAAATATTATTTCTTGTAAGAACGAGTCATGTTGTCTAAACGTTGGTTAGCACGAGCTGCTTCATCTTTAGCAACTTGTACATCAGAACGTAAAGCAGCAACATCGCTGATCAGTTGAGTCAGCTTGCTGTTAGTTGAAGTGTCAGTGCTTTTCGCACAGCCAGCTAACAGAGTAGCACCTAAAATTACAGCACCCAGTACCACTTTAGTACGGTTCATATTTACACCCTCAATTTGAGTTAACTTTTTGCATGTAGCCCGATAAGTATTACACAAACTTTTTCGGAATGAGAATAATTTTTTAACTTCTCGCAAACTATTTTGCTTGTTTGGTTAAAGAATAGTCAAAACAAATTTTTATTTGCGAAAAAAAGGATTTTACGCTACTAAAAAAAGTGAACGTGTGGGGGACAAAAAATTTATCTAAAGATAAGTGGGTGAAATAACCCTGTGTTTTTATACACCATTATCCAATTTTGGATAAAAAATATAGCACAATTAATCAATAATTCTGACAGCAGATTTCGCCATAAAATAGACGAAAAAAAACGCCATCTGATTCAGATGGCGTTTTAATGTTACAAGAGTTGTTAAAGAATATGTACGGAAGCAGTATTTGTTGTACCACTGGCAACCAGTGCACCAGATACCATTACGATAACATCATTCTTTTGCGCTAATCCGCTGGTTAACGCCATTTCTTTACCAATACGGTAGAAATCATCAGTGGAGGCGATTTCTTTAACTACTTGCGCAGTCACACCTTTAGTCAGAACTAACTGACGAGCCGTGGTTTCGTTGGTAGTTAACGCCAGAATTGGTGCAGTAGGGAAGTATTTACGGATAGCTTTAGCTGATTTACCACCTTGGGTAGCTACAACAATCAGTACTGCATCCAGCTTCTCTGAAGTTTCTACTGCGCCACGACATACGGCTTCAGTAATACGTAATTTACCGGAAGAGGTCAGTTTGTCTACGCGACATGGCATCACACAATCGGTACGTTCGCAAATGGTGGCCATGATAGTAACGGATTCCAGTGGATATTTACCCTTAGCACTTTCACCCGACAGCATAACCGCGTCAGTACCGTCCAGGATGGCGTTAGCAACATCACCGGCTTCAGCACGAGTAGGGCGAGGGTTTTTGATCATTGAGTCCAGCATTTGTGTTGCGGTGATAACCACTTTACGAGCCTGGTTACATTTCTCAATCATCATTTTTTGGGCGAAGATAACTTCTTCAACCGGGATTTCAACACCAAGGTCACCACGAGCAACCATGATACCGTCTGATGCTTCGAGAATTTCGTCGAAGTTGTTCAGGCCTTCCTGGTTTTCAATTTTGGAGATGATTTGGATATGTTCACCACCGTGTGCTTTTAAATGCTCACGGATGTCCAGTACGTCTGAACGCTTACGGATAAAAGAAGCAGCAACAAAATCAACATTTTGCTCACAACCAAATACCAGATCTTTTTTATCTTTTTCTGATAGCGCTGGCAGTTGAATAGAGACGTTTGGCAGGTTGATACCTTTGTTTTCACCCAGATCGCCACTGTTCAGTACTTTACACACAACTTCTTTGGCGCGAACTTCGATCACTTCCATACCAATCAAACCATCGTCAACCAGTACGGTATTACCCACTTTCAGGTCTTCTGCAAAACCAGTATAGGTCACAGCAACACGTTCATTGTTACCAACAACGCTTTGGTCGGTAGTAAAGGTGAAGGTTTGACCAGCAACCAGAGGGGCATCATTACCGCCTTCCAGTTTCATGGTACGGATTTCCGGACCTTTGGTATCCAGCAGGATAGCCGCTTTTTGACCGGTTCTGGCCAGTACCGTGCGCAGATTAGAAATACGTTGTCCGTGCTCATTATAATCACCATGAGAAAAGTTCAAACGCATTACATTCATACCTGCATTCAGCAGCTTACCCAAAACTTCTTCTGATTCAGTTTTTGGACCGATGGTACATACAATTTTAGTCTTTTTCATGATGATAATTTTTACCGATATTTTTGTGTGGAAAGAAAACGATAGCCTGCCATTGAGGCTTCAGAAAAGAATACACGCACAATCAGGTTACTTTCAGTATTGCGAAACATAGCCAATATCGCCAGTCTGTAGATAGAAATCATCCTTTATACCGAAGAAACTGCGGCTCACTCATTTGCTGAAACCTTTCAACTCACTATTTTGCCTATTATAGAGGGGAAATGCACCAGAAGAAAATGGATAAATGTTGAAATAATAATGTAATAAGCAGCTGAATTTAGTGAAAACGTACAGAAGGGCCGGAAACAGGGGATGTGGGGGAGATAAAAAATGGTGCGCCCTAGTGAACTCGAATCACCGACCTCCACCATGTCAAGGTGGCGCTCTAACCAACTGAGCTAAGGGCGCTTTGTAATTCCAGATACCGGAAGAAGAGATATCTGGTGCGTCCGAGTGGACTCGAACCACCGACCCCCACCATGTCAAGGTGGTGCTCTAACCAACTGAGCTACGGACGCATATTTTGTATTATTAAAGCATGATGCACTAACAATGCGCACGAATATTAACGATGAAGTGACTCAGTGGCAAGGAGAAAAAGCGATTTTCTTCTGCCAACATCGCTAACTGGCGACTTACTGCTCAGGCAGCCTCTTTTTTGTCCAACAGGCTGCCCGAGAAAGCATTAACGCTGAGCGCGGGCCAGAATAAGCTCGACAGGTTGTTTTTGTAGCCAACGCATACGTAGCATCATTAGCACTGCAGAAGCACTCAAACCAACAATAAATCCAATCCAGAAACCGGCTGGTCCCATTGCCGGAACCAACAAATCGGTTAACCCCAGACAATAACCAACGGGTAATCCTACAATCCAGTAGGCAGTAAAAGTAATATAGAAGATAGAGCGGGTATCTTTATAACCGCGCAGAATTCCACTACCAATCACCTGAATAGAGTCGGAACATTGATACACTGCTGCCAGTAACATCAAATGGGTCGCCATCATCACTACCGCAGGAGTATCGTTATACAGTAATGCTATTTGATGGCGGAAAACTACGGTAAACAGGGCAGTGATAGAGGCCAGACTTAAGCCCATTATCAATCCGGTATAAGAAGCCACTCTGGCCTCATCAACTTTCTTCTGCCCCAGCTTAAAGCCAACCCGAATTGAGGTTGCTACACCCAACGCCAGCGGAATAACGAAAACCAGACTACTAAAGTTAAGCGCTATCTGGTGTCCTGCGACAGAAACGACGCCTAATGGTGAAACCAGTAATGCCACGACAGCAAACAGAGTAACCTCAAAAAATAGCGCCAGAGCTACCGGTAAACCAAGGTTAAACAAACGTTTGAGGGTGGGCATATAGGGTTTCTCAAAAGTACTGTATTGAACAATATCTTTTTGAGAACGGGCAGAACGTACGTATAGCTTGAGGCCAATAAACATCACCCAATATACCGATGCGGTAGCAATACCACAGCCTACACCACCCATTGCGGGAAAACCCAGCTTGCCGTGAATCATCACATAGTTAACGGGAATATTGACCAGTAAGCCAATAAATCCAATCACCATGCTGGGTTTAGTTTTTGATAATCCGTCACACTGACTGCGATAGACCTGAAACAGCAAATAACCGGGAGCTCCCCACATAATAGCGCGCAGATAGCGAATGGTGATATCCGCCAGCTTCTCATCGATATTTTGCATATGCTCGATAATATAGTGACTGTTATACAACAGCACGATAAGAAACAACGATATGAACAACGCCATCCAGACGGATTGTGTTACCTGATGAGCAATTTCTTTTCTGCGCCCGGCACCGTTCAATTGCGCCACTACCGGCGTCAATGCCATTAACAACCCTTGTCCAAATAAAATGGCGGGTAACCAAATGGAAGTGCCAACAGCTACCGCGGCCATATCAGTTGCACTAACGTCTCCGGCCATGATGGTGTCAACTACACCCATAGCGGTTTGGGAGAATTGGGCTGCAATAACTGGAATAGCTAAAACCAGCAGATTACGCGCTTCACGGGTATACTTCTGCACGTACTTACCTTTAATATATTGAGATTAAAACAAAAAAATGCCACTGAAGTATAGATACTACAGTGATAACCGAAATGTGAGGGGCACGATTCTACCTGTTAAACGTCAGTAAGCAAATGAAACACACATGATTAAAATTCATAAACAAGAATAAAACCGGAAACTGGATTTGGTTTTTATATCAAATTGCGTCAAACTTCCGCTTAGTTGATTTTGTACATTACTAAATGTCACTACTGATTTGAGGCCTATTGAATGTTTACCGGAATTGTTCAGGGTACTGCTCCTGTTGTTGAAATCGAAGAAAAAGCTAATTTCCGCGTCCATAAAATGAAATTTCCTGCTGAGCTGTTGCCTGGGCTGGAGACGGGGGCATCCGTTTCACATAACGGCTGTTGTTTAACGGTAACGGAAGTGAATGACGATATCGTCAGTTTTGACTTAATGAAAGAGACGTTACGAGTAACCAATCTGGGGGCGCTTTCTGTTGGTTCTAATGTCAATCTGGAACGGGCAGCTAAATTCGGTGATGAAATTGGTGGACACTTAATGTCTGGCCATGTCATGTGTCAGGCAGAGATCATGAAAATTCTGATTTCAGAGAATAATCGTCAAATCTGGTTCAAAATGCCGGAAGACCTGATGAAGTATGTGCTGAATAAAGGATTCATTGGTATTGATGGCATCAGCCTGACGATTGGTGAAGTAGTGAAGAGTCGTTTCTGCGTATATCTGATACCGGAAACGTTGGAACGCACTACGTTGGGCAAGAAACGTTTAGGTGACACGGTAAATATTGAGATTGACCCGCAAACTCAGGCGGTTGTTGATACCGTTGAGCGTGTTCTCGCCAGTAAAAATTAACCACGCATTTGAAATTTGTGATTCTGGAAGGTGCGCAATCCCACTCTAACGGTGGGCATTGAGACTGTTGACAAACTTAATAAATCAGCACCTGTGAATATTCCGCCCGTAAAAAACACTGTGCTAATATCGGTACCGATAACGGTCGGTAAACAATCTGTACTGAGCTACAGAGCACGTCGGGCCTAAGCTGCCTACGGGCACTTCGTTGGCTTACGCCAAGTCGACCCCCACGGCACCTTCTCCCTCCGATTGGCTATGTTAAAACATAAAACTGAATCATCTGACTTTATCACCAGTTTGAATCCCCACTTAATAGTGGGGATTGTTATTTATGGGTCAGGATACTTTATTCAACAGCAATTCAGGCCGATCGCCTTCAGTTAAGAAACTCACAATGCTTTTGGCTGCTTTACGTCCATCAGCAATAGCGGTTACCACTAAATCTGCGCCTCTGACCACATCGCCACCGGCAAATACTTTTGGATTGCTGGTTTGACAGGCGAAATGATTCAGATGTGGTGCCACAATAACACCATAGCTATCGAGTTCTACTCCCATCTCTGCCAGCCATGGCATGGCGTGAGGGCGGAAACCAAAGGCTTTGATGACGGCATCAGCAGGTTGTATAAACTCAGAACCCTGAATCACTTTCGGACGACGGCGACCTTCGGCATCTGGTTCACCCATTTCTGTTCTGACCAGTTTTACGCCGCTAACATGACCATCTTCATCCAGTTCAAGGGATACCGGTTGTACGTTGAACATAAATTCAACGCCTTCTTCACGGGCATTTTTCACTTCTTTTTTGGAGCCTGGCATATTGGCTTCATCACGGCGATAAGCACAGGTTACTTCCGTCGCGCCCTGGCGAATGGAGGTGCGTAAACAGTCCATTGCGGTATCGCCACCACCCAGAACCACAACACGCTTTCCGGACAGATTAATATAAGGCTCTTCTTTTAGCTCTGGCAGATGCATCACTTTTTTAGTGTTGGCAATCAGGAACGGCAGGGCATCATAAACCCCAGGCGCGTCTTCATTGTCCAATCCTGCGCGCATGGATTGATAGGTACCCACGCCAACAAAAACTGCGTCATAGTCATTAAGCAGAGAATCAAAGGCAATATCTTTACCAATTTCAGTATTCAAATGGAACTCAATGCCCATACCGGTAAAGATTTCACGGCGATGAACCATCACCTCTTTATCCAGCTTAAATGAGGGGATACCAAAGGTTAGCATTCCGCCAATTTCTGGATGGCGATCGAACACCACCGCATCAACACCATTGCGAGCCAGAATATCGGCACAGGCCAAACCAGCTGGGCCAGCGCCAACGATAGCCACTCTCTTACCTAATGATTGCACATGAGACAGATCGGGTTTCCAACCCATCTCAAAGGCAGTGTCCGTAATGTAACGTTCAATATTTCCTACCGTAACGCCACCTAAACTATGCAAAGTACAGCTGCCTTCGCACAGGCGATCCTGTGGACAAACTCGGCCGCAAATTTCCGGCAGGCTACTGGTTTGATGAGAAAGTTCGGCAGCTTCAATGATACGGCCTTGCTTCGCTAAAGAGATCCAGTGAGGTATACGGTTATGCAGTGGGCAAGTCCACTCACAAAATGCATGGTCGCCACAGGTAATGCAGCGGTCTCCCTGATTTTCAACCTGCTCAGGAGTGAAACGTTTGTAGATCTCAACAAACTCAGTTTTTCGCAATGGCAAATCGACTTTAATCGCATCACTACGCGGAATAATGACTTTTCCAGCCAGCTTATTTACCGTGTCATTTTCTACCTGTTGAACACCTCGTGTTGCACCCATTGGATCTTCACGCAGTGCCGCATGGCGGAGTTTTTGCTGCTGTTGCTCAAGCAAATATTCCTGACTGAATACTTTTAATGCTTTGGTTGGGCAATTGGCTACACAAGCCGGGCTTTCTGCATCATCGGCACACAGGTCACATTTATGGGCGGTAGTGCGGTTTGGGCCACCATCAGCAAAGGTTACGCTTTCTTCAACCATGCCAATTGCGCCAAATGGGCAGGCTAAAACGCAAGTTTTACAGCCGATACATTTGGATTTATCCAATTGAATGCAGTTATCACCATGAGTTAATGCCGCACTCGGACACACCTGAACACAAGGGGCATCTTCGCAGTGTCGACAGGTGACAGCGGTTTTGATGCTGGCAGTTTTGATAACTTTAATGCGAGGGAAATAGAGCTCAGGAACCTCAGGGTGTTTACCCTGATTATGAGTCATGACACAGGCAACTTCACAGACACGACATCCGATACAGGCTTTTGCATCGGCTATGACAAAGCGGTTCATAAATACTTCCTGTAAAGATCCGATTTAATCGGATTGCTTATAAATAGCTATTATAGGGATTATCATCACTTTTATTATGGTTATGGTGTTTATCACAGGAAAGCGGGGTTAACAATAGTGAAAATGCCAAAGAAAGTTTGTGAAATACCGGTTGAGGATAAATGAAACTGAAACAGAATTTCATTTAATTTTTTGATTGTGAAAAGGTATTTTTGTTAAAGCTGATTAAATGCTCACTTGCTGATACGTTTCCGCTAGAAACAATTTATTTCAAGCGGAAACGTTTATTTATTACCGTTCGATTATTATATGAACTATTCCATACCAGACATCATAAACAAATTGATGAACTGCTCTGCCGGCATTTTTTGTCCATTCAGATCAATTACACCGTCAGCATAGTTAAAACTGCTGGTAATGGTGTTGTCATCCAGCTTGCTGATCATCTTCTGTGCTAAACCAAGGCTGACCATTTGTTGAACAGATTCTGTTGCCTGCGCTTGTGCTTCTTCAGCAGAAAGACCATCAGATATCTCATGGTTAATTTTGACTTGCTCGTTCAGCATAGGGATGGAGAGTTTACTGTTACTGCTGAATGATTTAATTGAGCTCATCAGTAGCTGAGACATATCTTCCATTGCCATATTTTGCGGATCGGGTTTCATCATAGTCAGAGACATATCAATCTGACTTTCGCCTTTATCATTTTTCCAGACAAAAGGCGCGATGCTGATTACCGGATTAGCGTCCAGGAAAGCCATCAGGTTATTCATCATCATATTACCTGCCTGTTCGGCAGACTCTTCAGCAGGTATACCAAGGAACAGGTAGGTCAGTTGGTTTGAGTTTTGATTCAGGTATTGCAGAGCTTTACCGTCAAATTGATCCAGTTTGAGTTTCAGGCTACCAGAACCAATGATTTTTCCTTCAATGCTCATTTGACCTATAGTGGTATCAACCACCTGGTTAACAAATTTATCAGTTTCCTGTGCATTACTGGAAATTAAAAGATTATCAATAGTCAACTTTGGCTGCTGCTTAACGGTATAGGTAACATTTTTCAGTTCAATATCGCTGACGCCTACACCAAGATCGAACTTACCGATTTTACCGTTGCTTTTTATTGTCAGACCATTCATAACCAGCTGATCTGCATCAGTCTCAGCAATGGTAAATTTACCTACGCTGGCCGTTGCCTGGTACTCCTGAGCTTTATTCTGAGTAACATCAATCTTGGCTGTATCGTATGACACAATGCGTCCTTCATCATTCAGTTCAAATGGAGAACTGGTCAGGGTAACCGCTTCTTCACCCTTCAGGACTTTGGCAACACCATCAACAGTTAATCCACTGAATTTAAAAGTATTAGAATCTTTTCCTGTTAACGGCTCTAACACCAACTTCAGGTCAGAACTGCCGCTATAGGATGTTAAGATATCAACCGTGAGAGGGGACTTTCCGCCCGCCATTTCAAACAGCTCATTCAGAGAGTCTTGTTTAACCAGTTCGGTTTTTGAGTAAGCCAGTTTAGGAATCAGGCTGAATTTTGCCAGCGGGAATGGACCATGGCTGACTTCCTGATGAATGGTTACGCTATCTTTCTGTGGGCCTTGTTCGTTGGTTTGATCAACCATTTCAAACTGATAATTAATGGTAGAGGAGAAAATACCACGTTGATAATCAGCAACAGAAAGCTTTGCCTGATATTCAGGTGCATTTTTGTCAATGTAGGTTTGGGCATCAACAATGGATTTATTGACCTGATCCTGAATCATTTTCCCTGTATACCACGCACCACCAACCCAAGCGCCACCCAGTACGATTAATACACCAACTGCAACTATCGATTTTTTCATCGTTCGTTCATCCTGTTCCTTTGTCGTTAACGACTTACAATATCAGTGCGTAACTATACATATGACTAACTACAATAGGAGCTGATTGTCCGCTGAAAGACGGTTGATAAGCAACAATAGTTAAAAAGATTTTATGTACAGTTTAATAATATTAATGATTCTCATCTTCATTAAACAGTGGAATGTCACATATTCATACAGAGCATTATGAGATGATTGTTACCGTTTATTAACATATTAATTGACCAGAATCAGGAGAAACTCATGGTTGCTATGCGTACAGAAAAAGATTCAATGGGCCCGATTGAAGTACCTGAAAGCAGCCTGTGGGGCGCACAAACCCAGCGTTCACTGGAGCATTTCCGTATCTCTCAGGAGAAAATGCCCAAGGCGTTAATTCATGCTTTAGCCCAGGTGAAACGTGCGGCTGCTACGGTAAATATGCAATTAGGGTTGCTGGATGAGAAGAAAGGCCAGGCCATTATCAGTGCTGCCGATGAAGTGTTGGCTGATAAACATAGTAATGAGTTTCCTCTTTCTATCTGGCAAACCGGTTCCGGTACTCAAACCAACATGAACATGAACGAAGTTCTTGCCAATCGCGCCAGTGAAATACTGGGCGGTAAGCGGGGTAACGATCGTTTAGTGCATCCTAATGATGATGTAAATAAAAGCCAGAGCTCTAACGACGTATTTCCAACCGGTATGCACGTTGCGGCAGTGATTGCAGTACGCAGCCATTTATTACCGGAACTGAAAGCATTACATCAAGTTTTGGCCGGTAAATCCGAAGCATTTCACGATATTGTCAAAATTGGCCGAACACATTTACAGGATGCCACGCCGCTAACGCTGGGACAGGAGATTTCAGGCTGGGCAGCCATGTTGTCATATAACATCAAACACATTGAAAATTCGATACCACATCTCAGTGAACTGGCTTTAGGTGGCACGGCCGTGGGGACCGGACTGAATACTCATCCGGAATACGCCGTTCGGGTAGCTAAAGAACTGGCTTCGTTAACCGGACAACCATTTGTTACTTCACCAAATAAATTTGAAGCACTGGCAACTTGTGATGCGCTTGTTCATTCTCATGGTGCATTGAAAGGGCTTGCCGCATCGTTAATGAAAATTGCTAACGATGTACGCTGGTTGGCCTCTGGCCCTCGTTGTGGTATTGGTGAAATCGCCATTCCGGAAAATGAACCGGGCAGTTCGATTATGCCGGGCAAAGTTAATCCAACTCAGTGTGAAGCTCTTACCATGCTGTGTGCTCAGGTAATGGGCAACGATGTGGCCATTAATATTGGTGGGGCATCCGGTAACTTTGAGCTAAACGTGTATCGCCCGATGATTATTGATAACTTCCTGCAGTCTGTTCGTCTGCTGGCGGATGGCATGAACAGCTTCAATGAACATTGTGCGATTGGCATTGAACCCAACAGAAAGCGCATATCTCAATTACTGAATGAATCGCTGATGCTGGTAACAGCGCTTAACACCCATATAGGTTATGACAAAGCGGCTGAAATTGCGAAAAAGGCCCATAAAGAAGATCTTACCCTGAAAGCATCAGCGCTGAAGTTAGGTTATCTGACAGAAGCTCAGTTTGACGAGTGGGTCAAACCAGAGGATATGGTTGGCAGTATGAAGAAATAACTTATTGCTGCTAACCGAAGGCTGATGTGTTGGCTTTTCCAGGATCGATATAAAAGCCCGTAATTATACTCAGATAATTACGGGCTTTTAGTTTCCTTAGCGATCGAAAGTGCTTTTAGTTTTAATAAATCAATTACTCGTAAAACCAGATGTAATAAATATCCAGCAACAGAACAATGATCCAAATGATGATATAAATCATCATATGCTCCCGGATATTATTCATTACTGTATCAATAATGCGCGACATCAGATCTTTCTTTTCTTTCACCTTAACCTCTTTAGCGGCTTTTGGGTTTTGCTGATGCTTCCGGCAAACGAGCAAGATAACGCCCAATAAACAGGGCACAAAGTAACATTCCGGCAAGAAATATAACTAAGCCAGTCCAGCCATAGTTATGCCAGAAAAATCCACCTAAGGTCCCCGCAATGCTGGAACCTACATAATAGAAAAATAGATACAGAGCTGATGCCTGACCTTTGGCCCGCTTAGCCCGATGGCCAATCCAACTGCTGGCAATCGAATGTGCGGCAAAAAAACCAGGGGTAAAGATCAACATACCAATAAAGATAAGCCAGATTGATGAAAACAGGCTAATGCATAACCCTAATAACATCAGTGCGACAGAACAGATAAATACCGGACCACGACCATACTTCACGCTCAATGAGCCTGCTTTAGGGGAGCTAAGCGTACCGGTCAGGTAAACCAGTGACAGCAGGCCAATAAATGCCTGGCTAATATTGTAAGGAGGCTCCATCAGGCGATAGCCGATGTAGTTAAATAACGTAACAAAGGAGCCCATTAATAAAAACCCCTCTGCAAATAGCAGAGGCAGACCACGATCGTGCCAGTGTAAGTGAAAGTTTATTAATAAGGTTCGCGGGCGCAGGGAGGAGGCGCGAAAATGACTTGAAGGGGGTAATATCCGCCAAAAAACAATCGCAGCGATCAGGGCAATACAGCCGATGCTACCCAGCGTAATACGCCATGAAAACAAGTCGGTCATTACGCCGCTGATAAGCCGTCCACTCATACCACCAATCGAATTACCGCTGATATACAAACCCATAGCGAAAGCGACAAACATTGGGTCAATTTCTTCGCTAAGATAGGTCATTGCAACCGCGGCTACACCGCTTAATGCCAGGCCAACCAGTGCCCGCATGATCAAAATACCGTGCCAACTGGTGGTTAATGAGCTGGCAATGGTTAGCGTTGCTGCCAGCATTAACGCAACAACCATCACCGGTTTACGACCTACAGCATCAGAAATCGGACCGGTGAACAACAAACCTACTGCTAGCATGGCAGTTGAAACCGACAACGATAAGCTACTGCTGGCAGGTGAAATACCAAAATCTTGGGAGAGTATGGGCAAAATAGGTTGAACACAATAAAGCAAGGCAAAGGTAGCCAGACCAGCTGAAAACATTGCCGCCGTTACCTTCATAAAATCAGTGGTTCCTCTGACAATAAAAGGAGAACGGGAACGCGACATTTTTGCTTTAATAACAGGATAGGAAACCGGTAAGGTGTTCAAGTCAGGTTCGGGGGCTGCCTCATCGGTAGAGGTCTCTGCCGGATTTGCCTGTTCGGGCTTATGCTGTGCCACGATGATTCCTCAGCCATAACTGGCAATAATCAGGAAATTAAAACTATACGTTGGTGACAAATATTATCTGGTAAACGATAATCGAAATCCATCTACGATATTAGCCGGAAAATGCCAATTTTATTGCTGTCATCATCGCAGGTTGAATAAATAAGAACCAATTAGTAGCAAACAATGCTTTAAATGATAGAAATATAAACGGATCCTGTTAATCTGCCTGACGTCTTCGGTTAAATCGTATTGATTTTATTATATATTGCAACACATATAATTTCCGATAACCGGGTAAAATATTCTAAAAGATTTAATCAGCTGTATTCAGAGGCAATAACGTGAATAGAGAAGGGCAGCCGGGCCATATTGACCACATCAAGCAGACTAACACTGGCGCGGTATATCGACTTATCGACCAGTATGGTCCGGTATCACGTATTGATTTGTCTAAACTCTCCCATCTGGCACCTGCCAGCATCACTAAAATCGTTCGTGAACTGTATGATGCCCATTTAGTTAAAGAGACCGAATTCAGTGAAGCTGGTAGTCGCGGGCGTCCGGCAGTAGGTGTCGAACTGGATACTCAGGCATGGCATTATTTAAGTTGTCGTGTTCATTATGGTTACCTGACGCTGGCGTTAAGAGACTTAAGCAATCAGCTGATTATTGAAGAACAGATTGATTTTCCGATTGATAAAAACAGCTCTTGGTTAGAACGTTTTATTTATCAAATTGAATCCTTCTTTACCCGTCATCAGAAACTGCTGGAGCGGTTGACCGCTATTGCTATCACTATGCCTGGCATCATTGATGCTACAGCTGGCATGGTATACAAAATGCCATTCTACAATGAAGAGAATGTCCCATTAGGGCCAATGCTTAGTAAAAGAACAGGCTTACCGGTGTATGTTCAACAGGATGTTTCTGCCTGGGCTATCAGTGAAGCGCTGTATGGTGCAGCATTTGGCTGTCAGAATGTCATTCAAATAGTTATTGATGATGTAGTCGGTGCCTCGGTTATTAGCGATGGTAGGATTCTTCATGCTGACTCCAGCCGTCGAATTGAGATAGGGCATACTCAGGTAGATCCAAAGGGGAAGGCGTGCTATTGCGGCAATCATGGTTGTCTGGAAACCATCGCCAGCATGAGCAATATACTGGAGAGAACACGACAGTTGTTGCCTTCTTATCCTGACTCTATGCTTAACTACTCACCAGTTACCATCGAGAATTTGTGTGATGCCGCCAATAAAGGCGATCGGTTAGCCAAAGAGATCATCTGTTATGTTGGAGAAAGCGTCGGACATATTGCCGCGGTAATGGTCAATATCTTCAATCCGGAAAAGATTATCGTTGGTTCGCCGTTGAATGCGTCTTCTGGCACGCTCTATCCAGCTATAGAAAAATGTATTCATCAACAGTCCCTGCCACAATACCGTGCAGATATTCGCATTGCCCCAACTCACTTTGTCAATGTAGGAACCATGCCCGGAGCAGCTCTGGTGAAGATGGCTTTATACAATGGCTCTCTGCTGGTTAAGCTTCTTCAGGGATAATCTGCTTAAAATACCTGAACTTCCGTTATTTACCTCTAAATAAGTATAACGCTTTGTTTTCTAAAAAAGATATCAGCTGTTTTAGCAAATCTTGAGCTAACGCAATCTATTCAATCTGCCCTTAGCCTAGACTTTTGATCCTGAGAGGAATATCACTGCTTATGAATTCAATTATATATTTGTTGCTTATTCCGTTTTAGCAACCCGGCATTTGATAAGAATCAATCATTTATTTAGAAGGTTTCGGAGCAATAACTTTTATGCCGAATCGATTTTTTGTAACAGGTACTTGTACTGAAGTGGGCAAAACCGTTATTTCACGGGCCCTGTTGCAATCATTCATTAAACAAGGCAAGCGTGCAGTAGGGTATAAACCTATTGCGATTGCCTCTCACATTACTGATGAAGGTATCAGGAATCATGACGCCATGATCCTCCAGTCCTCTTCATCTATTAGTGTTTCTTATGATGAAGTTAATCCGGTGCTCATTGAAGATCATGCTGCATTAACTTATAGCGACAGCCCAATGGATTATGCCCGTCTTTCTCGAGGGTTAAAGCATCTTCAAGCTCAGTCCGATGCGGTAATTGTTGAGGGTACTGGTGGTTGGCGTTTTCTGTTTAACGGCATGCGTCCTGTTTCTGATTGGGTAATTGAAGAAAAACTTCCGGTAATTTTAGTGGTAGGTATTCAGCTTGGCTGTATTAACCATGCAATTCTGACAGCAGAAGCCATCGCTCATGATGGATTGAACATCGCCGGATGGGTAGCAAACCGGATCAATCCAGGTTTAGCTTATTACGCTGAAACTATTGAGGCACTTAAACAGAACATTCCTGCCCCCCTGATTGGTGAACTGCCATATCTCTCCCGACCAGAAGAACGGGACTTAACCAGTTTTATCGATCTTAGCCGCATAAAAAACAGCTGATATTGCATTGCCGTCATCTGATTAATCAACGATGATGGAAATGTGAGACAGAAATCGAGTCCTCTCCTTTTGGCTGTCCATAAGCCAAAAGGTTTCTTATATACAAACAGGTAAGGGGAAATGTAATGGTTGTTTTTGTTACCGGTGCATCTGCAGGGTTTGGTCAGGCTATCGTTAGAAAATTTGTTAGCCAGGGGCACTATGTAATTGGTGTAGCGCGTCGAGCAGAGCGTCTTCAGCAGCTAAAAAATGAATTGGGTGATAAATTTCTTCCCGTTGAGCTGGACGTTTGCGATCGCGAAAAACTACTGGCCACCCTAAAAACGCTACCGGCTGCGTTTAAAGATATTGATCTGTTGGTGAACAATGCGGGCCTGGCTTTAGGTTTAGAACCAGCCAATAAAGCAGACTTCAGTGACTGGACCACCATGATTAACACCAACGTGACGGCACTGGCATCAGTTACTCATGCAATTTTACCGCAAATGGTTGAACAGAACCGTGGCCACGTCATTAACATTGGTTCAATTGCCGGAACATACCCATATCCGGGCGGAAACGTATATGGCGCCACTAAAGCTTTTGTGAAGCAGTTTAGTCTTAACCTGAGAGCCGATCTGGCGGGTACCGCTATTCGTGTGACGGATGTTGAACCGGGACTATGTGGGACTACTGAATTTTCCAATGTGCGTTTTAAAGGGGATGATGCGAAAGCCGCAGGTCTGTATGAAAATGTGCAGCCATTAACCGCTACTGACATCGCCGAAACGGTATTCTGGATCGCTACTCAGCCAGCCCATGTAAACGTTAACCGCATTGAGCTGATGCCAGTGGCACAAAGCTTCTCGCCGTTGAAAGTTACTAAAGATTAATCAGTAAATAACAAGAAAAAAGCGCCGGTATGGCGCTTTTTTAAATCTCATTCTGGTGACAATGTCACTTATCTTAAGCAGAAATCTTACGTCGGGTACGTCCGGAGCTCAAGTAGCTGGCAATATAATCCTGAGAGATCTCACCGCTGTAACGTCCTTCTTCATCCACAATTGGCATCCACACCAGGTTGTGTTCATAAAGTTTAGACAAGACTACCCGAAGATTATCTTCCGCCCGGGCGGTAATGGTGATCGGGTGAGTTAATTCACCACACAAACCTTCAGCCCCACGGGCTTCCCGACGCTTGATAAAGCCCAGTGGTTTTTCATCATCATTGACCACAATGATAGAACGCATATCATTGTCATCCATAATGGTGAATGCCTCACTTAATGGCGTAGAGCGGCGAACAGTTAATGTTTCTTGCATATCAGTAACGTCACCGGCCTGAACTAACAGCAGGCGTTTTAAGGTACGATCCTGACCAACGAATGAACCAACAAACTCATCAGAAGGTTTAGCCAGTAATTCATCCGGCGTGGCGCATTGAACAATTTTTCCCTGACGGAAGATAGCGATACGATCGCCAAGTTTCAGTGCTTCATCAATATCATGGCTTACTAATATGACGGTTTTTTTCAGCTTACGTTGCATCTCCTGGAACTCATTTTGGATCGACTCACGGTTAATCGGGTCAACGGCACCAAAAGGTTCATCCATCAGCAATACCGGAGGATCCGCAGCCAGAGCACGAATAACACCGATACGCTGTTGCTGACCACCTGACATCTCTTTTGGATAGCGTTTCAGGAAACGATTTGGATCAAGCGCTACCATATCCATTAGTTCACGGGCTCGTTCTTTACACGCCTTTTTATCCCAGCCTAACATGCGTGGCACGATAGTAATGTTTTCTTCAATGGTCATATTAGGGAACAGACCAATCTGTTGAATTACATAACCGATTTTGCGGCGCAGGGTAACGGTATCCAGGCCAGAGGTATCTTCGCCATTAATCAGAATACGACCACTGCTAGGGGTAATCAGGCGATTGATCATCTTCAGAGTGGTAGTTTTACCACAACCAGATGGTCCTAACAGGACACACATTTCACCGGCAGGGACATGTAAATCAATGTTATCAACGGCGTTAAACGCTTTACCACTTTTCTGTTTAAATTGTTTTGTCAGATTTTCTAATTTAATCATTATCGAATTCCTTTAGGCGTCAGGGCAATTTGTAAACGGTGTAATAACCAGTCCATCGCGATCGCCAACAGGCTGATCATAACTGCGCCGGCAATTAACAAACGCGGGTCGCTTCGACTGATGCCATGCAATAACAGCAGGCCTAATCCACCGGCGCCAATAACAGCTGCAATAGCCATAACACCGATATTCATTACAACTGCGGTGCGTACACCACCAAAAATCACAGGCAAAGACATGGGAATTTCAACCCAACGCAAACGTTGCCAGAATGTCATGCCAATTCCACGGCCAGCTTCTCTCAGCCCGCCGGGCAAATTACTCAGCGCAATATGGGTATTACGCACTATAGGTAACAAAGAGTATAAAAATACTGCTGTTACCGCAGGAACAAAGCCAATCCCCTGACCAATAATAGAGAAGATTGGAATCATCAGGCCAAACAACGCGATAGAAGGGATGGTTAATACCACCGTCGCCAGGCTAAGTACTGGTGTTGCTAACCATTTATAACGCACAATTAAAATGCCAAGGGGGACACCGATAATAATTGCCAGACCAACGGCAATACTTACCAGAAGCATATGTTGTGAGGTTAAACCTGCGATATAACCAGCGTCTTGCCACATATAGGAAAGGGTTTCCATCATTGCCTCCTTAAAGCAAACCGTTATCTTTTAAGAATTGAGTGGCAACCCGTTCAGCAGATTGGTGTTCAACATCTACTTTGGCATTCAGGGCCGAGATAACATCATTATCTAACAGGCGGGACAGGGTATTCAGCGCGTCCGCCAGCTCTGGCGTGGCATTCAGTACTTCTTCACGAACGGTAGGAGTGACAGCGTAACTTGGGAAGAAACCTTTATCATCTTCAAGTACTTTCAGATCAAAGCCATTAACTCGTCCATCAGTGGTATAAATCAGACCAGCATCAACAAAACCATCACGAATAGCGTTATAGACCAAACCTGGATCCATCTGGCGGATCTGTGGGCGTTCCAGATTCAACTGATAAGTATCCTGCATGGGTTTCAAACCATCAGAACGATTAACAAACTCAGGATCGAAAGCTACCATCCAGTTATGTTTGGCATCAGTTTTCTGGATTTGAGTAATGCGATCAACCAGTTGTGAAAGGGTACTGATATTTTCTTTTTCAGCTCTGGTCCGTTGCATAGCAAAAGCGTAGGTATTATTCATTTTTGCTGGTTCTAACCAGACAATACCTTGTTTAGCGTCCAGTTTTTTTACTGTGTTATAGGTCTCTTCACTCGACATCGATTCATGGATATGGTTATAAACAATCAGTGAAGTACCGGTATATTCCCAGGCGATATCTACCTGCTTATTCAGCATCGCGTTTCGAATAATGGTAGAAGCGAGGTCTGTTTTAGGGGTAACGTCAATACCTTTAGTTGCCAGATATTGAACAGTAATAGCAGAAAGAATGTGCTGTTCAGTGAAGTTTTTACTTGCCAGCACTAATGGGGCCGCATGAGCGGTGACGCTGGTTAATAACAGTGCACTTAATACACTGAACTTCACCGTTCGTCCCCATTGTTGGTATCGTTGTTTTAATTTAATCATAATTATCCAAATCTGTTGTGGTATGTATCTGATTTACTTCACCAGTTGTGGGCTCAGCACATAGCTAAGACCGGCAAGAATGGTATCCAGTGCTAAAGCGATAATGGCGGTTGCTGCAGCGCCAAGAATTAACAATGGGAAGTTGTTCAGATAAATTCCGGGGAAAATCAATTCACCAAAACTACTGGCACCAATCAGGAAGGTTAATGGTACCGTCCCCACATTGATGGCAGCAGAAACGCGAACCCCGGACATAATCACAGGTAAAGCATTGGGTAATTCCACTTTCATTAAGCGCTGCATGGGTGTCATGCCGATACTGTTGGCTGCTTCAATTAATGAAGGTGGAATCGAACGAAGTCCTGAATAGGTGTTACGAACAATAGGTAACAGTGATGCAAGGAAAAGGGCAAAGATAGCCGGTTTATCACCGATACCCACCACAACCATGGCCAACGCCAGTACTGCTAATGGTGGTAATGTATTACCTACATTAAACACTTGCATAGCCGACTCAGCCCAACGATGAGCAAAAGGGCGACTTAGCAATACACCACTTGGCAAACCAACAATCAGCGCCAGGAACATGGAACATCCGACAAGAAACATATGTTGCTTACCAAGATAGGTCAGATCCTCAGCGTGAAGCTTCAGCGTATCCATACCAATGCCGTAAATCAGTAGGGCAAGCACCGCTATAAACAGCAGGCCTCCTATCATGATGCGTCTTAGTAACGCGGATTTATGCATATATTTTATCCCCCAGGATAGAGTTAACTATCAGCCAACAATTCTTCAGGCAACAAAAAATCGTCACTAATAGGTATTAGCTAAACGAAAATAGAGAAAACATTGAAAATTTCGGAAGTGTTCAGCAAAAAATATTAATTAATGGATTAGAGACAGCATTTCCTCAACTCATCGTACCTTTAAAGGTATAACATCATGTTTGAGCCAATGCCAAATTATCAGGTGAATTAATTCATATGAAATTAATAGTATTATTCGCTCCAGCCCTTGTTATCACTGCGTTAGAAGAAATTTAACTTTTTTACAAAAAATAAGTTACACCGTAACAAATAAATTTATTTGTTTATCAATAGATAGCATATAAATAGTGGGGATATTAGATAAAAGCCCTCAAACAGAGGGCTAAAACAAGTCGAGAAAAACGTTACGGTTGGGTTTGTGGCTGAAGGTCAGGATGTTCAGTATCTTCTACTACAGGCGTTTTCTCTGAAATACTACTATCAGAGGCAGCAGGGGCCGTTTCTGATGCATGGTGTTTAGCGTATACGATCTTCTGTTTGCCCTGTTCACAATTACCGACCACAGTTTCACCGGCTTGTTCTGCCTGTTCAACAGGAACTACGTTCAGTTGGAATCCGGATTCAGGTACACCGTTATTAATAATTTTCTGAGCTATCTCTGCTTTAATCTCATCACAGGTTGCAGCGAACGTAGCTAATGGGGCTAACAGCATGGTAGCCGTCAATAACAGTAGAGATTTTTTCATCGAGCGTTCCTCTGGTTGCGTATAACGCATGGGTTATTCGATAGATAGATGACAATAACCTAATTATTCTAGCAGAAATTATCTTTTTAAATTTCTAGCTTCTTCAGGTTTTGTAAGACATTAGAAATAATAACTCGCCCGGTATAACAGGTGAGTTATTACGATTCTGGAAAGAGAATTATTCGTAGTGCAGTTCAGACAGATAGCACGCTAGTTTTTTGAATTGGATTTAAACAGCGAATAGTTGCGTACAAAAATAACGATACCAAAAACAATGAAGCCAGCCCCCATGATAAATGGAAGGTTTGTCATACTGCCATCTTTATAACCAAAATAGGCAAATACCAAACCCATAAAAAGATAGAAAATCGGGGCAATCAGAATGTTTTTCGGTGCAGCCGAATAGACCCGGGCATTTCTTTGAATAATCGTATTGTAAGTTTCAACTACTTCTTCATGTTTGCCAGCACAAGCTAAACCATGACCCAAATCGTTGGCACATTCAGGGCACAGGCCCTTATGGCATGCTTTACAAGTACCTATTGCCTGAACATCCTGGTGATTAAAACAACGCATCCCTTACCCCTATAAAGCCTGATGATTTTTTAATAACAGCACTTTACCATCTGGTTAAATCACTGAAAAGGTAATGACTTATAACAGGTGGGAAAATTTGTAGGGATATTGGAATGATAAGACGTCCAAAATAATAATGCAGCCCACAGGCTGCATTATTTGACTCAGATAAGTTTGAGATTAACGGTGAGCTAATTCACCATCTTCTTCTGATTCAAAAACGCTTTTATCCGTTTCTTTCAGAATTTGACTGGTGATGGTACCTGCAGTCATTGCACCATTTACGTTCAATGCAGTACGACCCATATCGATCAGCGGCTCAACCGAAATCAGCAGAGCGACCAGCGTAACCGGCAGACCCATGGTGGGTAGCACAATCAGCGCAGCGAAAGTAGCACCACCACCCACACCGGCAACGCCAGCAGAGCTAACGGTAACGATAGCAACCAGCGTAGCGATCCACATTGGATCAAATGGGTTAATACCAACAGTTGGTGCAACCATAACGGCTAACATTGCCGGGTAGATACCCGCACAACCATTCTGACCAATAGTGGCACCAAATGATGCAGAGAAGCTGGCGATAGTTTCTGGCACGCCTAAACGACGGGTTTGAGCTTCAACGTTCATTGGAATACTGGCAGCACTGGAACGGCTGGTAAACGCAAAGGTTAATACCGGCAATACTTTTTTGAAGAATCTAATCGGATTAATACCGCTGAAGGTCAGCAGAATACCGTGTACCACGAACATCAGACCCAATGCGATGTAGGATGCGACGATAAAGCTACCCAGTTTAATCAAATCCTGAATATTAGAACCGGCAACCACTTTAGTCATTAACGCCAGAACACCATAAGGAGTCAGCTTAATGACTAAACGAACCAGCTTCATAACCCATGACTGTAGAGTATCAATCGCGGTCAAAACACGTTGGCCTTTTACTTCATCATCTTTTAACAGCTGTAATGAAGCAACACCCAGGAAAGCAGCAAAAATAACAACGCTGATAATTGACGTTGGGCTGGCACCGGTCAGGTCGGCAAACGGGTTTTTAGGAATGAAAGAAAGAATCAGCTGAGGTGTTGTCAGGTCGGCAACTTTCCCCATATAGTTGGATTCAATTGCTCCCAGACGCGCAGTTTCCTGAGCTCCCTGAACTAAACCTTCCGCAGACAGGCCGAACAGCAGGGTAATCATAATACCGATAAATGCGGCGATCATGGTGGTAAAAAGCAGAATACCAATAGTCAGGAAACTGATTTTTCCTAATGAAGACGCGTTATGTAGTTTTGCTACTGCACTCAGAATCGAAACAAAAACTAACGGCATAACAATCATCTGCAACAACTGAACGTAGCCATTGCCAACAATATTGAACCAGGAGATGGATTCTTTCAGGATAGGGCTATTCGCGCCATAAACCAGTTGTAATCCTAAACCAAAAATAACGCCGACAATCAGGCCGATCAGCACTTTTTTCGCCAGACTCCAATTGGTATGACGTGTTTGCGCCAGAAGAAATAGCAACGCTATAAAAACCAGCACATTTATAATCAACGGTATGTTCATTCCCGACCTCAGTCAAAATTATTATTCTGTTCAAATAGTAAGCAATAGATATTGCGTGGAAGTATTGTAACAGTTAAGCAATATTACTACTTATAGCAAAATAGTATTGTTTATGCTGTTTAATTGTATATAAAAAACTATCTTAATGATTAATAAATCATTTATTTATGATAGTCATCACCGTTAGGAGCGATAGCTGTTATGAATGGTCTAATGGGCGTTGATAACGGACGATAAAATAAGTCGATGACTGGTAATTAAATTCAGCAACAATATCTGCAGATAACCCTTTAGTATGTGCGCTCAGTGAATGCGGATTATCTCGATTAATAAAAGCAAAACCCGTTTGATATTGCCCCGGAGATAAATATTGCCACATATATTGGTATAAACCTTTAAATACCCCCAATCCTGCGGCCTGTTCTGATATACAAACAGGGCCAAACACAAAAGGCTTATCCAGATGCTCTGGCTGGAGAGTATGAATTAATGTTTTCAACATCGAATCAACAACCGGAGAAGGTGAACCATCAGAAAAGGGTGACAAGCCCAAAAATCCCAAAACCTGTTGGTTTTCATCTTGTGCTATCAATAATCCCAATCGTTGATTAATTGATGACAACATGGCTGTAGTAAAGCGTTTATCCAGAAAGCCTCGGGAACGATCGCCATTCTCAGCATCAGGATAAAAGGGCTCAGCCACTTTTAAAATGTCCGGATAATGACTTGTAGTAGCCCGTTGATAGGTAATCATGTTCAGCATTCCTTATATCTGCAGCTAAGTTTCATCATAGATTGAAAAGCATAGAATAGTTGGTTATCAATCGCTATGAATTTAATTTCATTAAGTCTATTTGCATTAAATGTGAATATTATTGAAACTTACCCATCAGGATAAATAAATCAGTGACATGAGCAACGAATCATTAAAGGATTAAAAATATGGAACTGCAGCCGGGGCAAAATATTCAGTTAAGCACAACATCCTTGTGCATCACGCTTAGTTATCCAAAGAGTCAGGGTTTTCAGAGCGAAGTTGACCCATCAGCCTTTATGTTAAATATGGACAATAAGGTTAGAGACGATAACGATTTCATTTTTTTTAATCAACCATCAACACCAAACCAAAGCCTGACATTGCAGACATCGAACGAGAGCAGCAAATTCCTCGTTGATCTGAATAAAATTGATGCTGATATTAATAAAATTGCAATTACGCTAGTAATAGATGGTCCAAATTCTGTAGCCCATCTCAATAATCTGAGGCTCAATATAGAAGGTATCGCATTTTTTGAAGTACCTCTTCAATCAAGGCAAGAAAAAGCACTTATTATAGGTGAGATATATCGACACAAGGGTGACTGGAAATTTAGGGCACAAGGGCAGGGATTTAATGGTGGCCTGGAACCGCTGGCCATTAATTATGGAGTTGATGTTTCACCTGGTGAGAGTAAGCCTGTTCAGACCGCACCGGTATCTACAATAAATCTGGAAAAGACAATTCAGGATAAGGCACCTCGTCTGGTCAGTTTAGCTAAAAAAGTTACTGTGAGTTTGGCAAAACACAATCTTCAATCCATTCGTGCCAAAGTTGCTTTCGTATTGGATGCCTCAGGCTCGATGACCGGAGAGTTTAGAAGGGGCAATGTACAGGCAGTACTCGATAGGATTGCAGTTTTAGCCGTCCAGTTTGATGACGATGGCAGCATGGATATCTGGGGATTTGCAGCAAAACATAGTAAATATCCGGATGTAACACTGGATAATTTAGACGGATATATTGATTCCATTCAGAACGCGAAACAGCGCTCAGCGTGGGAAATTCTTCCTGGATTAGGTGGTACTAACAATGAGCCGCCAGTTATGGAAGAGATTGTAGACTATTTTAAAAACAGTGATATGCCAGTATATATTGTGTTTATAACCGATGGCGGGATCAGTAAAACCCGTGCTATTAAAGATGCTATCCGTCGTTCTGCAAATTATCCGATTTTCTGGAAGTTTGTTGGCCTTGGTGGCTCAAACTATGGCATTTTGGAAAAACTGGATAACTTTACCGACAGACTTCTTGATAATACCAATTTCTTTGCCATTGATAATTTTGCCGCCATGACGGATGAATCAATATACGATCTATTGCTGGAAGAGTTTAGTGACTGGCATCAGGTAGCCAAAGAGAAAGGAATTATTTGATAATTTATCATTAAATTCAATGTATTAAATTAATTTGAGTCTCCATAAGGCTGCGATAGTGTTTATGCATATAAGCGCCAATGGTGACGATGTCACTTTTATTCCTGGTAATTATATGACACATCCTGCAGCGGATAAGATTATTGAGCTTTACCAAACCCATGCAAAAGATTGGGATTCACTACGTGGAAAGTCACTGAATGAAAAGGCATGGTTAGATAAATTCATATCCATATTACCGGATTTAAATAATCCCACAGTATTAGATATCGGCTGTGGTTCCGGTGAGCCTATTGCACAATATCTGATTGAACAACAAATAGCATTAACAGGAATCGATAGCTCATCATCAATGATCGCGATTTGTCAGGAAAGATTCCCGAACAGCCAGTGGCAAGTTGTGGATATGCGAACGTTATCATTGAATCAAAAATTTGATGGTCAGATTGCCTGGGACAGTTTTTTTCATCTTAACCATCAAGACCAACGAAAAATGTTCCCGATATTTAATGCACATGCAAAATCTGGTGGTGTATTGATGTTTACCAGTGGACCAGAACATGGTGAAGCGATTGGCAGATTTTGTGGACAGCAACTTTATCATTCGAGTCTGGCTGAAGATGAATACATAGAATTGTTAAACCTGAATGAATTTGATGTCGTTGACCATATAGTTGAAGATCCTGAATGTGGTCACCATACAATTTGGCTGGCCAGACATCGATAACTTGAAGGTGTGAAATGGTGAAAGCCAATCAATACAGAGAGGAATTACAGCGGCTGAAGTACCAGAAATCACTTAAATCGTTATAGGTGCGTATAATGTATATTATGTTAAATAAGATATCTGAATGTATTATGCTTAATGCCTCTTTGCTCCTGTTGTTCTAAGCTTTATTATTGTGACTGATAAATCATTACAGATAACCTTAAGCTAGAGATCATAATTCCATGGCAAAAAAACATTCATCTTCATGGTCACCTTTACGTAATCGTGTTTTCTTTATGTTATGGATGGCTACATTATTTTCCAATATAGGTACCTGGATGAATGATGTTGGTGCTGGATGGTTGATGACAAATTTAAGTCCAGACCCGGTCATGATTGCAGCTATTCAAGCAATGACAACTTTGCCTGTTTTTTTATTAGCGCTACCTGCTGGAGCAATTGCAGATATCTTTGATAAAAGAAAATTACTGATTTTTGTCAATATACTGATGTTGTGCGCTGCAACTCTACTTGCCATTTTAGTTTACCTTAATGTCATCAGTATCGGATGGTTGCTATTTATCACTTTTATTTTAGGGGCTGGCGCTGCCTTTTTAGGTCCGGCATGGCAGGCGATTGTGCCAAGCCTTGTTGAACCTCAGGAGTTAAAGGCTGGTATTGCTTTAAACAGCATGGGAATTAATATCAGCCGTGCTATAGGGCCTGCGCTTGCTGGTATTTTGATTTCTCAAGTTGGTCTTTATCTCCCCTTTTTGCTTAATGCCATCAGTTTTATTGCGATTATTTTGGCGGTTTGGCTGTGGAAAGGTGAAGAAAAATCCGAGCAAAATCTTCCCGCCGAATCGGTTATTGCAGCGATGATTTCTGGTTTACGTTATGCTCGTTACAGTCCAGCTTTAATCAAAACTATAATTAGAGCCGCCAGCTTCTTTATTTTCGCCAGTGCGTATTGGGCTATGTTACCTTTAGTTGCGCGAATTTCACTTCAGGGAGATGCCACTTTATATGGCATCCTAACAACCAGTATTGGGATCGGTGCTGTTTGTGGTGCTTTCAGTTTATCTTCATTACGTGAACGATTCAGTACAGGGACATTAATCACGCTAGGCACTGTTGGTACCTCTATCGTATTGCTCATTTTTGCCGTTGCCGTATCAAAATACTTAGCTATTTTAGCTAGTGCTATTGCTGGCTTTAGCTGGATTATTACATTATCAACCCTCATGGTATCAGCACAAACCGCCCTCCCTAACTGGGTTCGCGCCAGAGGGCTTGCGTTATACCTGACAGTATTTTCTGGTTCTATGGCCTCAGGTTCTTTAATCTGGGGGCAAATTGCATCACACACGTCAGTGACGATAGCATTACTTTCAGCAGCAATTGGTATTGTTTTAGTTTGGTTATGTGTATTAAGAGTAAAAATTGAACATGACAATATTAATTTACAACACTCCGATCACTTCGCTCTTCCTGATGAATTACTTAATGATGTGAGTATTGAAAAAGAACCTGTCATGGTATCTGTTCATTATCAGGTCAAGATGGAATATCATGATAAATATCTTAACTTAATGAATAAATTAAAAATTATTCGCTTAAGGGATGGTGGATACTCTTGGGGGCTTTTTGCTGTTCCTGATAAAACTGATGAGTTTATTGAAATGTTTATGGTTTCTTCATGGACGGAACATTTACGTCAACATGACAGAGCGACTATTGATGACAACCTGATACAACAACAATTGAATGAAGTTGTTCAATATAAGAAAGCGACTCATTATTTTTCGGCCTTCTCACAAAAAACAGGTTATCAATAGAAAAATGATAGAGCCAAATCACTTACTTCCACTCTTTTTTGAGAAGCGCGTAGATGAAGGTATCATCGTATCTTTCTTCACTACCATCCTGTTTGAACGAGACAAATTCTTTAAAACAACCCTCCTGCCGCATATGGAGTCGAGCACAAAGCTTTTGAGAGGCTAAATTATAGTTTTCAACGTAAGCATAGAGGCGTCGGGCCTCTTTTTGAGAAAACAAATATTGAAACAATGCAGTGACGGATTCCGTAGCATAACCCTGACCTTCATAACGCTGGTTAAAGTGCCATCCCACTGACCAAGTGTTCCTATCCGTCTCTTCACTGTTATCTGCAAAAAGATGACCAATCAATTCATCAGTCTCTTTTAGGCATACAGCTAATTGGCTGGTATCACGGGCTCTTCTACCAACCTCTTCTATTGCATCTTCAATTGAATTGAGTTTCTCATCCTGAAAACAAGGTGTACGTGGTGAAGACAGGTAATCGAAAAGTGCAGGTGCGTCTTTCTGGTTGAATGCGCGAATAATGAGTCGCGGTGTAGTAATTAAAATCATTATAACCTCATTCATAGGGCTCTATAATATGACTCAAAATTTTGGTTGACCATATTTTAACTCACCCTGATGCTAGATAGTAAAAACTAATGGACTATTCCATGATAATACATACAGTACTAATGCTTGTATTTAGATAGTTAGTTCATCATTTCAAGATAATTGGAGTTCAAATATGAATGATGCTTTGGATGATAAAAATGAAAACGCCTTTAAGCATGCCTTCGACGCGGTGCTGCTACAGCAAATTGCGAATTCAATTAGTCGTTACTTTCCTTCTTTTCGATCTGAAGAGTTTTTAAAAATTGAATCTGAACTTGCAACTCTGGAAATGAAGCCCAGAGTTAAGCTTATCCGTGATGCGCTTGCTAATGAATTACCGCAAGAATATCCCAAAGCATTAGAAATTCTCGTTTCGGTTCTTAACGAGAATAAACTCAGTGGTTTTGTGGTCTGGCCAATAGCCGAATACATTCAAACTTATGGCCTCAATGACCTTGAGATATCATTAAATGCACTAAAACTTGTCACTACGTGTTTTACATCTGAATGGGCAGTTCGACCATTCATCAAAAAATATCCTGGTGAAACAATGCGTTTTCTACTTCAATGCGCAAAGAGTGACGATGTTAATATCCGTAGATGGGCCTCTGAAGGCACCCGCCCTCGTGTACCATGGGGAGAACAACTTCAAGATTTCATTAAAAATCCATCTGCGACAAAAGACATTTTAGAAGTTTTAAAATTTGACCCTGAAATTTTCGTCAGAAAAAGCATCGCTAATCACCTTAATGATATTTCTAAAGATCATCCTGATTATGTTATTCAGTTGCTAAAAGGCTGGAAGCAACAGGCAAAAGGTGAAGATGAGAAAAAAGTCGAATGGATTATCAGGCAGGCTCTTCGCACCTTAATTAAAGATGGAAATCCAAACGCTTTAGCGCTTATTGGCGTTCAGTATGGCGCACAGGTAACCATTGATAATTTCTCTATTAAACAGAAAAATATCAAACTTGGTGATAGTTTGGAATTTGAAGTCCAAATTCGTTCTGTAAGTAATACACCACAAAAAATTGTTATCGATTACCTTATCCACTTTATGAAAGCGAATAAAAAAACCATGCCAAAAGTATTCAAGCTTCGCACTTTTGAATTGCCGGCAAATGGGTCAATAACAATTGAGAAAAAACACACGATTAAGAAAATAACGACTCGACAATATTATGAAGGTATTCAACAAATTGAAATTCAAGTTAACGGAAAAGTTATGGGGAAACAAGACTGGCATCTTGAACTATAACTAAGGCAGAAATAACTAAATGGCACAAAGCCGCCAACTAAGGCGGCGATCAACAAGGTAATACAAGTATCGTTCTCTTTATTACTTCATCCCTAACCGCTTTGCCAGTCGATGCAAGTTACCGACATCAAGCCCTAAGGCCCGGGCACTCGCGGACCAGTTCATTTGATTGTCCTTCAGAGTATTGGCAATCATCTGACGTTGAAAGCCCTGAGTTGCCTGCTGAAGATTTAACGATGATGAGGCTGTCACTGTCGCAATCAGATTGCTGTTTGTTTCTTCTTGTGGTTCAGATATCGGTAAATTAAACAGATAACGATGCAATATTACCTCACCCTGATTTTGTGCTGCGCGAGCTAAAACGGCCGCACGTTCAATAGCATGTTTCATTTCACGTACGTTACCAGGCCAGTCATAGCTTTCTAACATGGATAAAGTATCCGCAGGAAGGCTAATTTGAGTAAGGCCCAGTTTATTTCTAATCTGCTCAACAAAGAATCCGGCCAACAGCACAACATCGCCTTTTCTTTCCCTCAGCGAAGGTACATACAACGGGAATACACTCAGTCTATGAAACAAATCGACTCGAAAACTCCCTGCTATTGTGGCCTGTTTTAAATCACGATTGGTCGCCGCCAGAATTCGCACGTTAACCCTCTTGGTACTGTCTTCCCCTACCCGCTGTAAATCTCCGTACTGGATCACCCGCAAGAGCTTGGCCTGAAGTACCAACGACAGCTCACCTATTTCATCCAGAAATAGCGTACCGTTATCTGCCATCTCGAACTTACCTGTTCGATTATGTATAGCGCCGGTAAATGCCCCTTTAACATGTCCAAAAAGTTCACTCTCCGCCACACTTTCCGGCAATGCAGCACAGTTTAAATACACCATTGGTTTATCTGCGCGCGGCGATAATTGATGTATCGCATTAGCCACCAGTTCTTTACCAACACCGGTTTCACCAGTAATCAGCACATTCAGTTCAGAACCTGCAACTACACTAATCTCATGTTGGAGTTGCTTCATTGGCTCAGAAAGCCCCACCATTTCTTCATCTGCGCGATATGTACTCTGCTTTCCGGAATTAATCTCACCGGTCGTTGGCAACGCCCCTTTTTCCAGCATAGAAACCAAAAGTGCAGTGTTTAGCGCAGAAGATGCCAGCGCTCCAATTAACCACAATTCCTCATCGCTAAATACATCAAACTGTGCAGGATTCAGGCTGTCGAAAGTCAATGCCCCGATCAATTCCTGATCGGCAAACAGCGGCAAGCCAATACAAGCATGAACTTTAAGTTCATCATGACCTGGTATTAAACCATCATAGGGATCGGGCAACTGACTATCTGCCGGGAAACGCACAACGTTACCCGCTCTGGCTATCGCTTCCAGCCGGGGGTGTGATGACAACGCAAAACGGCGACCAAGCACATCAGGTGATAAGCCATCAATCGCCAACGGCCTGAACTGTTGATTTTCATAACGTAATAGTGCAGATGCATCACACTGCAGCAGCTCTCTGACGCTACTAATCAGTCGTTGAAACCGATCGCGCCCCGCCAGGCCATGTTGTAATTCGATAGCAATATTTGCCAGAGATTGAATAGATAGCTTCATAGTTTGTCATTCAGACATAGTGTTAGTCATATTGACAATAATACCACATTGTCAATATGACTAATTTGTTTTTTATTGTAATTAAAATCAACAAATTAACTATTGGCACACTACTTGCTATTACCAGATAAGGAAACCATTCAATTTAATTTCAGGAAACAACTATGGCTATTCAAGTTAAAAACAATATCAGTTGGGTTGGACAAAGAGATTGGGAAGTTCGTGATTTTCACGGTACCGAATATAAAACAACACAGGGTAGCAGCTATAACAGCTATCTGATCCGTGAAGGCAAAAACGTACTGATTGATACCGTTGATAAAAAGTTTAGCCGGGATTTCATTGCCAATCTGGAACAAGAAATCGATCTTAATGCTATCGATTACATCATTATCAATCATGCTGAAGAAGATCATGCCGGTGCATTGAGTGAATTAATGGCTCGTATTCCCAATACCCCTATTTACTGCACAACTAATGCTATCGACTCTATCAATGGTCATCATCATCATCCCGAATGGAATTTCCACACGGTTAAAACCGGTGATACGTTAGATATTGGCAACGGTAAGCAACTTATTTTTGTCGAAACGCCAATGCTTCACTGGCCAGACAGTATGATGACCTATATGACTGAAGATGCTGTGTTATTCAGTAATGACGCTTTTGGTCAGCACTACTGTGATGAACATCTGTTTAATGATGAAGTGGATCAGATAGAACTCTATGAACAGTGTATTCGTTATTACGCCAATATCCTCACGCCTTTCAGCCGACTGGTTACTCCTAAGATTCATGAAATTCTCGGGTTTAACCTGCCGGTATCAATGATTGCCACATCACATGGTATTGTATGGCGTGATAATCCGACGCAAATTGTAGAGAAATATCTTGAGTGGGCAGCCGATTATCAGGAAGACCGTATTACTATTTTTTACGATACTATGTCATCAAATACCCGAATGATGGCCGATGCTATCGCTCAAGGGATTCATGATACAGACCCCTCTGTTGCGGTAAAAATCTACAATATTGCTCGCCACGATAAAAATGAAATCTTAACCCAGATATTCCGTTCAAAAGGCGTTCTCGTCGGTTCATCAACCATGAATAATGTCATGATGCCAAAAGTTGCCGGCATGCTGGAAGAGCTGACCGGCCTGCGTTTTCGTAATAAAAGAGCATCCGCTTTTGGCAGTTTTGGCTGGACCGGCGGCGCAGTCGATCGCATCCAGACTCGCTTAATGGACGCAGGATTTGATATTTCCCTCTCGCTTAAAACTAAATGGCGTCCTGATGGTAGCGCTCTTGATGAATGCCGGGAGCACGGTCGTAAAATTGCCCGTGAATGGGCATTACATCCATTAGATGCCCCTGCTCTGGCAGCTACGCCTGCAACCAATGAGGATAATTCGGTAAAAACAGCAGATTACATCAGCGTTAGCATGATATGTAGCGTCTGTCAGTGGGTTTACGATCCAGCATTGGGTGAACCGTTACAAAACGTCGACCCGGGAACTGCATGGTCTGATGTACCCGATTCATTCCTGTGCCCTGGTTGTGCATTGGGCAAATCAGTATTTGATCCAATGTAATGGGGGATAAATGGAAAACAATATCGTTATTGTTGGTTCAGGTTTTGCTGCCCGCCAACTGGTAAAAACTATTCGTAAGCTTAATAAACAGGTACCTGTTACCTTAATTGCTGCGGACAACTGTGTTGAATATAACAAGCCGGATTTAAGCCACGTATTCAGTCTGAAACAGAGTGCTGATGATCTAACCCGACAATCGGCTGAACAATTTGCTGAAGAAAATAACCTACGGATTTATGCCAATACTTCTGTGACAACCATTGATCGCCCTGCAAAACAGATCGTTTGTGGCGATCTGCGCATTAGCTATCAGAAATTAGTACTGGCAACCGGAGCGCACCCTATTGTTCCCTCTATACCGGGAAGTGATTTGATTATCACCTTCAATAGTCAGGATGAATACCGGCGATATCAGGCTCGTTTGCAGTCAGCAAACAGGGTTATGGTACTGGGTGCAGGATTGATCGGCAGTGAGCTGGCCATGGATTTACAACGTTCCGGTAAACAAGTGATATTGGTTGACCGTGCTCATAGCATATTGCCTCTGTTAATGCCGGTAGAACTCAGCAGTCGTTTGACACATAAATTCAGTCAGACAGGAATTCAATTAGCACTGAATAATGAACTGACCAGCGTAAAAGAAACGGCTGACGGAATAAGTGCCACGTTACGCAACGGGTATATCGCAGAAGTCGATGCAGTTATTGCCTCTATTGGTCTGAAACCCAATATTGTATTGGCTGCTGCATCCGGATTAGAGGTACAACGAGGTATCAGGGTAAATAGCCAGCTACAAACCTCCGATACGGATATTTATGCATTAGGCGATTGCGCTGAAGTCGAAGGTAAAGTGCAGTCTTTTCTGCAGCCAATTCAGCTGGGCGCTATGGTTCTGGCTAAAAATTTACTGGGCGCAGAGGAAAAATTACTGCTCCCGGCAATGCTGGTTAAAGTAAAAACCCCCGACCTTCCACTATTCTTAGCCGGTGAAACTCATCGTCAGGATCTAAACTGGGATATCACCTTAAGCCAGACAGGAATGGTTGCCCGTGGTTTTGATCATCTAAAACAGTTCAGAGCTTTTATCACCAGTGAAAATCATACATCGCAGGCTTTTACTTTACTGCGTGAACTAACGCTTTAATTATTGAACC